>NZ_JASJVS010000007.1:0-108300 GCF_035019605.1 Undibacterium sp. 5I2
GGTTCCTGCCAAAAGCGCGCAGGAATGACGTGGCCACCAGTCAGGGTAATGATACCGACTCACTACCCTTTTGCGACGATCCATTAAGTTGTTTGCAAGGGGCGCGCTGCCTTGCTGTGTGCGTAGTTTGGAAATGATTCTGGAGGGAAATTGCTTGCGAGTAATTAAGCGCCCGTAAGTGCGCCTAACACGCTTAAATCTCATGCGCTACAATGACTGTCCGCGTGTTCTTGATGCGTATTCAGATCGCGCGTATTAACGGTTTATTTTAATTGAGGTGAGTATGAAGCCTGCCATTCTGGTTGCGCGTGCGGTTTTTCCTGAAGTGTTGGAGCGTTTGCAAGCGCATTTCGAGGTCGAGGCGAATCAAGAGGATGTGATTTTCACGCCCGCTGAGTTGGTCGCCAAGTTACAGGGTAAGGCCGGGGTGCTGACGACATCGAGTGCACGGATCAATGCCGCCTTGCTGCAGCAAGTTCCAGATTTGAAAATGGTCGCCAATATGGCGGTCGGCTACGATAATATCGATTTGGCTGCTTGTGCGGCCCACTCTGTGCAGGCCAGTAATACACCCGATGTACTCAACGAGACCACGGCCGATTTCGGCTGGGCCTTGATGATGGCAACGGCACGGCGCATTACCGAAGCCGAGCAGTGGTTGCGGGCCGGCTTATGGCAAAAATGGCGTTACGATTTGTTTCTCGGCCCCGATTTGCATGGGTCTACGCTGGGTATTTTGGGCATGGGGCGTATCGGTCAAGCGATTGCGCGCCGTTCCACTGGCTTCAATATGCAGGTGATCTATCATAATCGCTCACCCTTGGCCGCTGCCGATGAGGCGCAGGCCAACCATGCGCGCTATGTCAGCAAGGAAGAATTACTGAAAACGGCCGATCATTTGATCTTGGTGCTGCCGTATTCGCCGGCTTCGCATCATGCCATCGGTGCGCCTGAATTGGCGCTGATGAAGCCGACGGCGACGCTGGTGAATCTGGCGCGCGGCGGCATCGTCGACGATCAAGCTTTGATTACGGCCTTGCGGGAAAAACGTCTGGCTGCTGCTGGTTTGGATGTGTTTGAGAATGAACCGGCGTTTGCCGCCGATTTTTTAACACTCAGTAATGTGGTCCTGACCCCGCATATTGCCAGTGCTTCCGGCAATACCCGGCGTGCCATGGCGCATTGTGCGGTCGATAATTTGATCGCCGGGCTCAGTGGCTTGCCGGTGCCGAATTTATTGCGGGTCTGATTATTTCAGGGAGGCGATCAAGTCGATGTATTGCTGCATGGCCGCTTCTTTGCTCGTTCCTTGTAATTTTGCCCATGCATCGAACTTGGCGCGGCCGACAAAGTCGGTCATGCCAGGACGATCGCCGCTGGCGTCGCCAAGACTACCTTGTTTGAACAGTGCATAGATTTGCAACATGGTCATGTTGTCTGGGCGCTCAGGCAAATTCTTGGAATCGATAGAGGCGAGGGTGAATTGTTCTTGCAAGCTCATTGTGGTCTCCGGCTTCGTGTATAAAGTATAAACATAACACGAGTACCAGTGCGGCGACCAGCGTGGGGCTAGAGGCTTTCCTCTGGCGCGGACTGAGATGGCCCGCGCCAGCGGTGTGGAAGCTTTATTTACTCGGCGACCGCTTCGGCACCACAGCAAGTCTTGTATTTCTTGCCGCTGCCGCAAGGGCAGGGATCGTTGCGACCGATTTTCGGGGTGTCGCGTTTAACGGTGGTGACACCGGATTTGCGCAGTGGTGCCCAGAAACGTCGGATCGCTGGAATCGCGGCTTCCAAACTCAGTGCAAGCTCGTGGCATTTTTGCGGACTATCGACGAATTTCAATTCTTCTTCATCAATTTCTTCGGCACCGAGCAGATAGATAGGTTGCAGCAAAGGGCCGATTTCGGCCGAATCCCAGGCCGCTTCCCATTCGTCTTCGCGCAATTGCATGCCTTCCCAGAAGCCCCAGGCCCAGGTTTCGCCATCGATCAATTCTTGGCCATCTTGTTCGAGGATGCAAAACAAGGGTTCGAATTCTTGCGGTGCCACTTCGAAGGTGATTTGGATTTCATTCATGAAGCGCGCGATCAGGTGCGTGACGCGCTGCATTTCTTTGTCATTTTTGAAGGCTGGTTCTGCGCCATCGGCCAAGCCCCAGACCAGTGGCAGCCATTCGGTCATGGCAATCATTTCAGGGCCGAGTGCGATGGCGGTCAGGTAGCCGTGCAAGGCGTCCATGGTCATGCCATCGTCGCCGACGCGGTCGGACATGAGGAATTTGTCGAGTTCGTTGAATTCTTTATCGCTGAGCGGTTCGTCGAGTTGCATGGTGGAGCCTGAAGAGAAGAGGGAAATACCGGCAGTGTAGCGCTTTGCGGCGGGTGTGTAACGCGTTTTACGGATTTTTCCGCGCATTATCAGCGTATCGCCGTGCGCAGACTGGGCTGGTGCACGTACAATCTGGCCATGACAGAACACATTCTCCCGACTTCCTTTGCGGAACTCTCCCCCTTGCTGGTGCTTGATGCCGTCGATAGCTGCGGCTATCGCACGGACGGCCGCATCTTAGCGCTCAATAGTTATGAAAATCGCGTCTACCAAGTAGAACTCGATGATGCCGCACCGGTGATCGCAAAATTTTATCGCCCGCAGCGCTGGAGCGATGCGGCCATCATGGAAGAGCATCAGTTTGTTGAGGAATTGCTAGCGCAAGAAATTCCGGTGGTGCCGGCGCTGTGTGGCAGCGATGGCGCGAGCCTGCGCACGTATCAGGGCTATCGGTTTGCCTTGTTTGCGCGGCAGAGTGGGCGGGCGCCGGAAATCAGTGATGCCGCGACACTGGAATGGCTGGGGCGCTTCATCGGCCGCATCCATGCCGTCGGTGCCGTGCGTCCGTATGCCGAGCGGCCGGCCTTGGATTTACAAAGTTTTGGGGTGGCCCCGCGCGAGTGGTTGTTAGCGCATGATTTTGTGCCGCCAGCGCTGTTGCCGGCCTATCGCAGCGTGAGTCAGCAGGTGCTTGACGGTGTGGCGCGCTGTTATGAACGAGCCGGTGCAATCACGCTGCTGCGCTTGCATGGCGATTGTCATATGGGGAACGTGTTGTGGTTGGAAGCGGGCGCGCAAGCCGGGCCGCATTTTGTCGATTTTGATGATAGTCGCATGGGCCCGGGGATGCAAGATTTATGGATGTTATTGTCCGGTTCGCGCCAAGATATGCAGGCTCAATTGGCCGATATTTTGGCCGGCTATGAAGATTTTTTTGAATTTGAGCCGCGTCAGTTGTATTTGATCGAAGCCTTGCGCAGTCTGCGCTTGCTGCACTATTCGGCGTGGCTGGCGCAGCGCTGGAATGACCCGGCGTTTGTCGCTGCATTTCCATGGTTTAACACCGAACGTTACTGGCAAGATCGGATACTCGAATTGCGTGAGCAGGTGGCGCTGATGGATGAGACGCCCTTGTGGCCGGTATAATAGTGGCAAATTTTTTTCAAATGCTCAAGTGAGATTCTGATGACTCAAGATGAAATGAAACGTGCGGTGGCCCAGGCGGCGATTGCGTATGTGGTGGAAAATGATATCGTCGGGGTCGGTACCGGTTCGACGGCGAATTTCTTCATCGATGAACTGGCTAAAATCAAACATAAAATCAAAGCTGCGGTGGCCTCTTCGGAAGCGACGGCTGCGCGTTTGCTCGGCCATGGTATTACCGTACTTGATTTGAATGAGATTACGCGCATGCCGGTGTATATCGATGGTGCCGATGAAATCACCCATGAGGGGGCGATGATCAAGGGCGGTGGTGCCGCCTTGACGCGGGAAAAAATTGTCGCCTCGGTGGCCGAGCGCTTCATTTGCATCGCCGACGGCTCTAAGTTGGTACAACGTTTGGGGCGTTTTCCGCTGCCGGTGGAAGTGATCCCGATGGCGCATGCAGCGGTAACGCGTGCGCTCAATGCGCTGGGCGGCCAAGCGCAGCTGCGCTTGAAAGATGCTCAGCCTGTGCTCACCGATAACGGCAATGTGATCATCGATGTGCATGGTCTGCAGATCGCCGACCCAGCGGCGCTGGAGCAGGAAATCAATAATATCGTCGGAGTCGTGACGGTGGGTTTGTTTGCGCGGCAGGGTGCGAATGTTTGCTTGCTCGGTACGCCTGAAGGGGTGACGCAACTGACATTCTGAGGTTTGCGCTAAAAAAGAGCAGCATGCCAGCTAAGGCATGCTGCTCTTTTTTCGTTCCGGAAGCGCGGATTGAATTCAGTCGACCGGCGGCACGTAGCCGGCAGCGGCATCGGCACCATCACCGAAGAAATGGTTTTCCATTTGGGTGGCGAGGTATTTACGTGCGCGTGTATCGGCCAAGTTGAGACGATTCTCATTGACCAACATGGTTTGGTGCTTCATCCAGCCGGCCCATGCTTCTTTGGAGACGCTGTCGTAAATGCGTTTGCCCAGTTCGCCCGGATACGGGGCGAAATCCAAGCCATCGGCTTCTTTGTCGAGTTTGATGCAGTGAACTGTACGGGCCATGGTAATACTCCTTGTGTGATACCGGTATACAAAAACAGACCGAATTATAATGGAAACCTCGTCGTGCAGCCGCGCTGACTGCAGCGCCGAGGCCGACGCGCTTACAATTGCTTGATCAGCACCAGTGATTTGCGCTGCCAGTTATACATTTTCTGGCGGTCTTTCGGCAAATCGTCGAATGAGGCGTTGACGAAACCACGTTTCAAGAACCAGTGGGCGGTGCGGGTGGTGAGTACGAAGAGCGAATGAAAGCCGGCGCGGCGCGCGCGTTTTTCCATATGCTTGAGAATGCGTTCGCCATCGCCCTGACTTTGGACATCGGGATTGACAGTCAGGCAAGCCATTTCCGCCATTTTTTCAAATGGGAAGGGATACAAGGCAGCACAGCCGAAGATGACGCCGTCATGCTCGATGACGGAGAAGTAATTGATTTCGCGTTCGATCAGTTCGCGACCGCGTTTCACTAGAGTGCCATCGGCTTCGAGTGGTTCGATCAGCTTGATGATGCCGCCAACGTCTTCAATCGTCGCTTCGCGCAGACTCTCCAGATTTTCCGACGACACCATGGTGCCGACGCCATCATGGGTAAATAATTCCAGCAAGGCCGAACCATCCATCGCATACGGCACGATATGTATCCGCGCCACGCCGCCGCGCGAGGCTTTGACGGCATGTTCGAGGTAAAACGCGGAATCGGCCGGCAAATAATCGGCCTTGAGTTCGTGTTCGGCCTGGCTGAAGGAGAGCTCACGAATTTCATCGCCATCGCGATCAACCATCATCGGCGTTTCCGAGATGAAGATCAATTTGTCAGCGCGCAGGGCAGTGGCGGCCGAGACGGCGACATCTTCCATCGTCAGATTGAAGGCTTCACCGGTAGGGGAGAAACCCAGTGGGCCGAGCAGCACCAAGTTACCGCCCTCCAGAACGCGGTGTATAGTGTCGTAAGCGACTTTACGGGCGATGCCGGTGAGGCCGAAGTCGACGCCGCCGACGATGCCGATCGGTTTCGCGGTGACGAAATTGCCGGAAATGATGCGGATGGCGGCGTGCGCCATCGGCGTATTCGGTAAGCCCTGACTGAAGGCGGCCTCTATATCGAGACGCAATTCACCGGCCGCTTCTTTCGAACATTCGAGCGCAGCGGTGTCGGTGATGCGTATGCCGTTATGGAAATTACCTTCGACATTACGCAGCGCCAGTTGTTCAGCAACTTGTGGTCGCGAACCGTGGGCGATGACGATCTTAATGCCGAGCGCATGCAGCAGCGATAAATCTTGTGCCAACACCGGCAAGGCACCAGCCATCACCAGTTCGCCGGGAAAGGCGACGACGAAGGTTTTGCCGCGGAAGGCGTGAATATAGGGAGCGACTGAACGCAGCCAGTCGACGAATTGAACGGGATTTTCCATGGCGACATTATAATCTGAGACTTCGCCGGCAATGTGGCTTCTGCATGTGGCTGGCTCAAATTGGGCATTTTTTTTTGCTCTGCGATCAGCCTGCCCCAGTCTGGCGCAGTAGTGCGCCGCAAAGAGTTTTCAAAGTGGCATGTCCAAGCGCTTCAGTTCTTGCTGAAAAGTCGACAATCGCAGCGTTTCGCCCAATTTCCTGTGCCCTTACTCACCGATGCGGAAAAAATCTGGGATAATGCGCACCGATATGTCTTCTACTTTGCCCCCTAAAAATTCTACCGAAAAAATTCGGCCCGACGGCTTGGCCGGACTGCGCGAGTTGCGCGGACAATTGCGTGCGGCTGCGCCTGCACCCGAAGCGGGGAAAGCCGCCAAGCCGCACGCTGCTGCTGCTCGGCGCGGCGCGCCAGCAGCGAAGGTGCCGCCGACACAGCCTGTACCGCCGTCGCTGCCATTCCGTAATCCACCGCCGCGTATCAGTTTTCCCGAAGAATTGCCGGTGTCGGGCCGGCGTGCCGATATTGCTGCTGCCATCTCGGCCAACCAAGTTGTCATCGTCTGCGGTGAGACCGGTTCCGGCAAGACTACGCAACTACCAAAAATTTGTCTCGAACTCGGGCGCGGTCAAGCCGGTCTGATCGGTCATACCCAGCCGCGTCGGATCGCGGCCTCGTCGACCGCCAAGCGGATCGCACAGGAACTGAATTCTCCGCTCGGCGAGCATGTCGGTTTTAAGGTGCGGTTTACCGATACCCTCACTGCCGGGGCTTCGGTGAAGTTGATGACCGATGGTATTTTGCTGGCCGAAACCCAGGGCGACCCTTTACTACGTCAATACGACACCATCATCATCGATGAGGCGCATGAACGCAGCCTCAATATTGATTTTCTGCTCGGTTACCTCAAGCAGTTGCTGCCCAAGCGTCCTGATCTGAAAGTGATCATTACCTCGGCCACCATCGATGCCCAGCGTTTTGCCAATCACTTTGCCGCCCCTACTGCCGATGGTTTGGGCCGGCCGGCACCGGTGATTGAAGTGTCGGGGCGTTTGTATCCGGTCGAGTTACGCTATCGTCCGGTACAAGATTCGGATAAAGAACGCGACCTGATGGACGCGATTACCGATGCCGTCGATGAATTGTGTCGCATCGGTTCCGGTGATGTGCTGGTGTTTTTGCCGGGGGAACGCGAAATTCGTGATGCGGCCGAAGCCTTGCGCAAGCATCATCCGGCCCATGTGGAAATTTTACCGCTGTTCGCGCGCTTGTCGGCGCAAGAACAAGAGCGCGTGTTTAAAGTATCGAATGCGCGGCGCATCGTGTTGGCTACGAATGTGGCCGAGACCTCGCTGACCGTGCCGGGGATACGCTTTGTGGTCGACACCGGGCTGGCGCGCGTCAAGCGTTACAGTTATCGCAACAAAGTCGAGCAATTGCAGATCGAAGCGATTGCCCAATCGGCGGCCAATCAGCGTGCCGGTCGTTGTGGTCGCGTGGCGGCCGGGGTGTGCATACGCTTATACGAAGAAAGCGATTTCCTGCAACGTGTGAAATTCACCGAGCCGGAAATTCTGCGCTCGTCCTTGGCGGCGGTGATTTTGCGTATGAAGTCGCTGCGTCTGGCCGATGTGGAAGAATTTCCTTTCATCGAGCCGCCGCCTGGTCGCGCGATTGCCGATGGTTACCAATTGCTGCAGGAATTGGGGGCGATGGATGAAGCCAACCAGTTGACCTCGGTGGGGCGACAGTTAGCCAAATTGCCGCTCGATCCGCGCGTCGGTCGGATGATCTTGGCCGCCCGCGATAATCAGGCGCTGCACGAAGTGTTGATCATTGCCGCAGCCTTGTCGGTGCAGGATCCGCGTGATCGGCCGATGGAAGCGCAGGCAGCGGCCGATGCCGCGCATAAAAAATTCGCCGATGAAAAATCCGAATTTCAGTCGTATCTGAAAATCTGGACTTGGTTTGAAGAGGCGATTGCGCATAAAAAAACCAATCGCCAGTTGCAAGATAATTGCCGCGCCAATTTTTTGAATCAGTTGCGCTTGCGCGAATGGCGCGAAGTGCATTCGCAATTGCTGACCATCGTCAAAGAACAGGGCTGGCGCATCAACGAGACACCGGCCACCTATGAGCAATTGCATTTGGCTTTGCTGACCGGTTTGCTTGGCAATATAGGCTACAAAGCGGATGAGGAAGCGCATTACCTCGGCGCGCGCAGCATTAAATTCTTTATCTGGCCCGGTTCTAGCTTGGTGAAGAAAGCCGGACGCTGGATCATGGCGGCCGAGTTGGTCGATACCACACGCCTGTATGGACGTGGCATCGCTCAGATCAACCCGGAGTGGTTGGAGAAGGTCGGCAGTCACTTGCTGCGTAAATCGTATGGCGAACCGCGTTGGGAAAAGCGCGCCGGCCAAGTCTCGGCGTTTGAACGTGCCACCTTATACGGTTTGGTGGTCTATAGCCAGCGACGCACGCAGTATGGTCTGACCCACCCGGTCGAGGCGCGCGAGATCTTTATTCGCGAGGCCTTGGTCGAAGGCGAGTTCGACACGCGCGCGCCGTTTTTCGCCCACAATCAGAAACTGGTGCGTGAAATTGAAAATCTCGAACATAAATCGCGCCGCCTCGATGTCTTGGTTGACCAGGAATTGATCGTCGCCTTTTATGATCAATTGCTGCCGGCCGAGGTGTACAACGCCGTCTTGTTCGAGCAATGGCATCAGGAAGCGGTGAAGGCCGATGCGAAACTGCTGTACTTGAACAAAGATGACTTGATGCGCCATGAAGCGGCCGGCATCACCACCGATTTATTTCCGAAAGCCATGCAGGTATCGGGCGTGGCCTTGCAACTTGCTTACCATTTTGAGCCGGGCAGCCCGCGTGACGGCGTCACCTTGTGTGTGCCGCTGTTTTCGCTCAATCAGGTTTCAGCGGAACGCTGCGAGTGGCTGGTACCGGGCATGTTGAAAGAAAAAATTCATCTGCTGATCAAATCGCTGCCGCAAAAAATCCGCCGCCATTGCGTGCCTTTGCCCGAGTATGCGGCAGGGTTTGCTGAACGCTGCGATTTCGGTAAGGGTAATTTTCTTGATGCCGTGATCGCCGATATCCGCACGCAAAAAGGCTTGCTGTGCATGAGTACGGATTTTAAATTCGAGACGCTGCCGGTGCACTTGACGATGAATTTCAAGGTCATTGATGAGCATGGCCGGCAACTCGAAATGGGCCGCAATCTGAGTACGCTGCGGGTGGAATTCGGTACCCAAGCGCGCGAAAGTTTTCAGCGCATCGCCAGTGCTGATAAATTGGCCCTGCTTGATCGCACTGGCAGCGCTGCGGCGCAGCCTGCAGTGGCCAGCAAAGCCGCCGGCGCGCAGAAGCCGCTCGCTGCGGCCGCGCCGCTGCTGCAACAACAAGAAAAGCTGACGGCCTGGAGCTTCGGTAGTTTACCGGAACTTTTGGAAGTGCAGCAAGGTAAGCAAACCTTGATCGGTTATCCCGCCTTAGTCGACCATTTGACACATTGTCAAATCGAAGTCTTCGATGACCCTGATGAGGCAGCCCGCATTCATCGGCGTGGTTTGCGTCGTTTATTCGCTTTGCAATTGCGCGAGCAAGTCAAATTTCTGGAAAAAAATATTCCCGGTTTGCAGCAAATGGGCATGCAATTCATGGCGCTGGGCTCGCAAGAAGAATTGCGCGAGCAAATCATCGAAACCGCGCTTGAGCGCGCCTGTTTGCAAGCCCCTTTGCCAGCGACGGCAGAACAATTCCAGCGTCGGCGCGAAGAAGGCAAGGCTCGCCTGAATTTGCTGGCGAATGAAATCGCCCGCATGGCCGGGCAAATCCTGGCCGAGTACCACAGCTTGCCGAAGAAGTTACAGGGTATTAAGGCGCATACCGCCGCAGCGGCTGATATGCAAGCGCAACTACAATTACTGATAGGGAAGCGTTTCATCGCCGAGACCGAATTCGCCCAATTGACGCAGTTTCCGCGCTACCTGAAGGCGATTACGGTAAGGATGGAAAAATTGCGCGCCGACCCTGCGCGCGATGGCAAACTGCTGGCCGAGTGGTTGAGCGTGGCGCAGCCTTGGCAGCGCAGCCCGCGCAAATCCGGCACCGAGGGTGACCCGAAGTTGCTGGAATTTCGCTGGTTGTTGGAAGAATTGCGGGTGTCTTTGTTTGCGCAAGAATTACGTACACCGATGCCGGTGTCGGTCAAGCGCTTACAGAAAGTTTGGGACAGCTTACAGCGTTAGCGTTAGCCTGCCGTGTGGCAGGCTAACAGCGCATTACAGCGGTTCGGCCACGCCTATCGGGGCCGGACTGATGTTGACGATGAGTGAAAACAATTGCTCATAGCGGTAGCGTTCACCGGCTTGATCGAGACGCGTGCGGTTTTCCATGAAGGCTAAGTCGACTTCTTGCCAGTCGCTGACATTGAGTACCTGACGCGCGATCGGCATGATCGATTGTTCTTCCACTGCCATATGCGCATAATAAAATGACGCATATTGTTCGACCAAATCACGGAAATTCGGAAACGCCGGTGTGCCGACGAATTCATATTGGAGCAGGGCGTCTTGCAATTGATGTACCAGACGTTCGCCTTGGCTGTGTTGCTCAGTCAATTCTTCCAATGCCGCATCAAGTTGATGCGTACGTTCGCGGATTTTCGTAAACAGATATTGGTCTTCTTTGGGGTGGTGGACTTTTTCCGGGTATTCGGCGATGTAATACAGCATGGCGCGAAATACTTTCAAGTCGGGTGCGGCGCTGCCTTTTTCTATGCCGCGTACAAAATACAGCATACCTTGTATGACGGCCGACAGGTGTTCGTGTTCGTGATGAATGATATCAATCGATACCGGGTGAAAATTTCGTGCGGACATAGTGAGCCTCCGATAGTCTGGCTTCACTTTACAACGCTGCGGCGATGCTACTTTTGATGTGTATCAAAAGTAGCAGAATTCGACTTCAAACAAACCGGCTACCGCCTTGTTCAGCGCTTGGCCAGGATGGCTTCGATTTGATCCATGATGCTGTTCATTCGTTTGAATACCGCCAGATAAGGCGCGGGAGTGGCGAGATCGACGCCGGCGCGTTTAACCAGTTGATACGGATGTTCGGCACCACCGGCTTTGAGGATGGCGAGATAATTGTCGCGCGCACCAGGCTTGCCTTGTAGTATTTCAGCGGCAAATGCCGAGCCGGCAGCGATCGAGGTGGCGTACTGGAACACATAAAAGCGCGTGTAAAAGTGCGGGATATACGCCCATTCGCTGGCATAGACCGGATCGATTTTCATCACGCCTTCGGCATCGCCATGATAGCGTTTGAGGATGTCGCCGTAAATTTTACTCAACGCTTCTCCGGTCAGCGATTCACCTCGATCGACACGGGCGTGGACTTCGCGCTCGAAATCAGCAAACATGGCTTGACGGAAGAAGGTGCCGCGCAGGTTTTCCAATGCCGAACCAAGATAGAGCAGACGCTCATCGTCGCTATTGGCGATGCTGAGCATATGTTCGAGCAAAAACACTTCATTCGTGGTCGAGGCGATTTCGGCGGTAAAAGTTGGATAGCCGGAAGTGATGAAGGCTTGGTTGCGATTAGCTAAGTAGGAATGCATGGCATGACCCCATTCGTGCGCCAGGGTCGAGACCGATTCATAGTCATCATTGTAATTGAGCAGCAAGTAGGGGTGGACATCGTAAGCCGCACCGTTCATATACGCGCCGGAACGTTTGTGCGGGCGTGGATAGACATCCATCCAGCGCGCAGTGCTGGCCGCGCTCATGGCTTTCACATACTCGTCACCGAGCGGTTTGACCGAAGCCAGCATGAGCTGGACGCCTTCCTCAACCGCGTAGTGGTAGTCGCCCGATACCAGCGCCGGATACATATCGTAATAATGCAGGTCGGCGACTCCGAGCATTTTTCCGCGCAACTTGAAGTAGCGATGCAGGGTAGGTAGGTTAGCCTGAGTTTGGGCGATCAAGGTATCGTAGACGGCGCGCGGAATATTATCGGCATCGAGTGCAGCCGAGAGTGAATCGGGATAATTACGTACCTTGGCATAGGCCGAATCTTTTTTCAATTGCTCGTAAAAAGTGACGCCGTAAGTGCGTTCGAATTCTTGCCATTTACCCCAAAAAGCATCGAACACCAGCTTGCGGTCGGCGCGTACCGGTGCGGCGCGGTACTTGGTGTAGGCGGCTTGATCGATGACGATTTCCGTGCCATTCGATAATTTTACTTTCGGCCAAGGCATGTCGGCGTTGGATAGCGTGGTAAATACAGCGGCGGCGGCATTGGTGGCCAGACCGAAGTCGGCGATCAGTTGCTCACCTTTGGCATCGAGCGTATGACTGCGGCCGCGCGCGATGTCCTCGAGCATGAAGCGATACATGCCTAACGAGCGCTCTTGTTTAAGAAAAGCGGCAATTTTCTTCTCGCCCAGTTGCAGTAACTCGGGACGCAGGAAGGCGCTGGCTTGCTCGAATTGACTGCCGAGCAGGTCGGCCGTCTGTGCCACATCTTGCCCGGCATTGGTAGCGGTATCTTGATCGCGGTATTGGCTGGCGTAGCTTTGCAGGCGTGCGTAACGCTTGCTGATGTCGGCATACAGGTCGAGGCAAGTTTTGAATTCGCCGACCGTAGTGCCGAGGTGTTGGCTACAGCGCCCGAGTTGACGCATTTGCTCAGTCATGAAGGCCGCATCTTTGTCCCACAGCGCCCGGTCGGCATACAAATCGCTGAGATTCCATTGGTAGGGTGCGGTATCGTTGATGGCGGCGTTCGCTGGCGCGATGGGAAGAGAAAACGCCAGGGCCAGGACGCTGGCGATCCAAGATTTTTGCATAGTGCTCTCCAGTATTTTTTTTGAGGTAAAAAATATACCGCAAAATACCGCCGTTATTGTTTTGTGAAGTAAGAAAATCATCGGGGAAAGGCGATTTCGATAGAATCTTCGGTTTTCCCCCAAAAAACGGATGCAAGTAGTCTGGAGAGACGCGGATTTAAGCGGTGTCGTATCAGCCGTGCTGCAGTACGTCAGCTGTCCATCATTGTTAACGCCTGCGCTGCCGTCACGATGTGCATGCCTTGATAGACGTGCAGGTTCAACAGATGCTTGTCACCCGAGACGATGGCATTGGCCTGTGCCGCCAGAGCGCACGCAATCAGATGATCGTCATCGGGATCGTCAGGCACAACACACGTTACAAAAAGTGGCGATACGACGCGCGCAAATTCCAGATACAGCGCCACGACAGCATTGGCCGTTGTACCTTGCTCTAGCAATTTCGTCGCCAAATGTGGCCGAGCTAAAACCTCGCCAAACTCCGCCGCCAGTACTGGCGAGGGAAAGAGTTCAACGTCACCTTCTACCGCCCGCTGCAGCAAGCGATAAGGCATACCACACCACAATAACGCTGATACGACGACGTTGGTATCCAAAACCATTCGCATCAGTTCGACGTATTGCCTGCGCGGCGTGCGGCGCGCACAGCGTTGACTTCGGCGACAAGTTCCTCATCGCTCATCGGTGCAAAATTGGCCGTCTGCAGTCGCAGGCCGACCGCCAAGAGGTGCCGGCCTGCGTCACGACGGATGGCATCTTCGAGCAGGGTCCCGATAGCCGCATCAGTCAGCAGACCTGCACTCCGCGCGCGTTGTGCCAGCTCATCAGGCAGAGTCAGTTTCAATGTCGTCATGATGGATTTCCTTTCGCGCTGAAAGCTGTAATTGTTGCTTGGTTGGTAAGGTGTTCCGCAGCGTCTTGACTACGTTCTTGTCTGTAATCTGCGCTTCCCTAAGTACCTTGAATACAAAATACAATAAAGCATGTCTGCTGAACGATCAAGCATCTTTGTTTGATTACAAATATTGACAAGGCTGATAGAAACATGGCGCGTATCACGCCATGTTTCGACTATCCGCCAGATATCCGAAAAGTATTCTGCACACCAAGGCCATCGCGTCGGTCACTAGGGAAGCGCGGATTTAATCGCTGTGGAATTGTCCGTTGCCAATGAGGATGCAATGCAAGGCGCCTTTCACTGTCAATAGCGAGCTATTGACAGTGAAAGGCAACGCAGCAGTGCGCCTCAGTGGCGGCGGACAAACCGCTTGGATTAAATCTGCGCTTCCCTAGGCGTCTGCGAAAAATTACCAAGACATGCGCGCCGTTTCTGATCGATGCTGCCGTGTTCAAATTGTTTTATTTGGCGCGCAACAACATCAGTCAGAAGTGGACCATGCCGATAACAGGGCGGAATGTGGTTTGTTCCGCGCTGTCCTCAGCCTGACAGACGGCACGGCTGCCTGCGTGTCCGACGCAGCCTGCATCAAATCAAACTCGCCACACAGCGCCAATTGCGCTCATGCCTTTCGCGTAAAGGCTGTATCAAAGCGTGCAAACCGTGCGATGCCACGGCTTCGTCGCCGGCATCATCTAACATTTGCAGCAATAAAACGAGTGCCTGATCATTCATACCCATTTCGCGGCGAATCATGTGCAAATCATCAAAAGCGGCGCAGATGGCAGAAAGCTCGTCGAGTAATTGATCAAAAGCTATGACCTTGAGCGTATCGACTTGCATCCCACGCAAGCGTTCCAGCGTGGCTTGCAGTTGATACAAGCGGTGTAGCGCAAAAGAGGGATGGGGTGACGATGCGCACGCAACGGGAGAATGCGTAACCATGATGGCCTCCTATGAAGACCGTAACTTTCGGGCACGGGAAACCGCTGTCAGGGAGGTGTGTTCAGCACCGAGAAAAAGCATACCGCAGGATTTTTAAAATCTCAATATGAGGAGTTCAATTTTGGTCTAGCTTTTTATCCAGTCGCACCGGTCGCCGCCGACCATTGGCACGACGCTCAGCTCGGCGCAGGCGGCTGCCTCGGCGCGGATAATCACCTTAGTGAGGCAAATCGAGTCGCAACGACGACAATTCAGCCGCCACTTGCTTGCGTTCTTTCCAGCCGTCAAAGTTCAAGCTATGTCTGACCATGTGGACGATACACAGTTGCACCGTTGCACCGTGGCTTTCTGGAAGGCCGCCTTGATTGCTTCCGTGGAGGCTTTTAGAACATCGCCGCAGACAATGAAGATATCGCTGACGCCGCGATTACGCAGTTCGGTAAGCACCTGCAGCCGGAATTGGGCCCCTTCGGTCTGGGCCACCCACATGCCGAGAACTTCCTCGATAGCATCCATATTGACGCCGATGGCAAGGTAGCAAGCCTTGACTCTGACAGCGCCGCTATCGCGGACCTTGACATGCATACAGTCCATGTAGACGATTGGATAAAGCGCATTGAGTGGACCTGTTTGCCGAGCCTAGACCTCGTCTGTCACTTGAGGATTGATTATGAAAAATTTTTTGGTCGCAGATAGATGGAAAGGTAGAGGAAATCCGTAGTTCACATGTTACGCTGTCAAGTCAGAACACCGAAATCGCTACGCAACTCGTCATTGGCTTGACACAAGCAACACGTGATCCAAACGCCAACTTGTATTGCTCCTGGAATTGACAGAGGGCGTTCTGCCCTAGCTTGACATTGTGCGCGAATACAGGCTGCCATTTCGTCGCAGGTGTCGATTGCGTTGCGTGCCTGATCGGAAAGGCGATTGCATGAAGTAGCGAAGTTTTTTTAGTTGAACAAATATTTGAAAGGTAATTTTTGTGTTGAATGAATTGGATTCTAAAACTCCCGGAGACTTTGATTTCGTGATTGGCGACTGGGTAGTCAAGCACCGTCGCTTAAAAGAAAGATTGAAAGGCAGCGAAGAATGGGTGGAGTTTGACGGCGTTTCTTCCACGAGGAAAATACTGGGTGGCTTGGGCAATCTGGAAGACAATCACCTGCACTTTCCCGAGGGTTCGTTTCGTGCAGTGGCCTTACGTTCTTATAACGTCGATACGAAAAAATGGTCGATCTGGTGGTTGGACGGGCGCTTTCCAGACAGCTTGGACGTTCCCGTGGTCGGTGATTTTTCCGATGGGGTCGGCGTGTTTTATGCCAGCGACGTGCTCGATGGTGTCCCGATCAAGGTGCGCTTCCAATGGAATTCATTAGCATCGAACGGACCACGCTGGGAGCAGGCCTTCTCGAATGACGACGGGGTAACGTGGGAGACGAATTGGACGATGGATTTCTCTCCCAAGTCCTGATTTTTGATGCCTGCGCGCGCCTGCATCTGGTGCGGTGCGCGGATGTCGCCCAGGCTAGCCTACCACAGGCGCGCCTAGCCCATGTGGCGTGACACGATGGATAGGATGCGCACAATGGCTGGGATGCCCGACCAGCAAACAGCAAGGATAGCAAGGAGCTTGCCAGCTCAGCGCCCCGGTTAGGGGCTACCAAAGCAAACCGTGGGAGTTGGCGGTTTTGAGCGCCGCATCAAAATTTTGCACATCGAACTTGTCTTTGATCATTTGCACGGCATTGTGGATCGTCTTGGGCGACAGCGCCAATTCGGCCGCAATATCGCTGGCCCGATACCCCCTGCTGTGCAATTTGAGAATTGTCAGTTCCCTGTCGGTCAGTGCCAATCTTTGCTTCATTTCCACTTTGATGCTCGGGTATTCTGATGGTCAACGATTGATTTTTTGTGCGGCCTTCGGGTCGCGCTCCTAGTGGTACCCACGGGTATCCGCGGGCGCGGGCGTCGCCATAGGCAGCAAGGCGATGCCGGCGTCCGACCGAGCCGGTTCGCAGCAACACTTCGATTGCGGACAAATGATCGAGGCCCATTTCAATCTACTTCACCGAGATCTATGAACACTTTTACTACGCGACAGGCTGCAACATCGGACCTCGACAAGCTGGCCACGATCCTTGACCAATACCGTCAATTCTATGGACGCACAAGCGATGTTTCTGCCGTACGGGAGTTCCTGCAAGCGCGCTTCCTGTACAAGGAATCGAGCACCTTCGTGGCCATCGATGGCGACCGTATACTCGGGTTTACACAGTTGTATCCATCGTTTTCCACCCTGTCGCTGGAGCGGATATTCATCCTCAATGATCTGTACGTCGACGAGAACAGTCGCCAGCGCGGTGTGGCCAAGCGACTCATCGCAGCTGCCGCCGAGTATGCGACATCGCTTGGCGCGCTGTCGCTGACTTTGTCGACAGCAAAGAGCAACGAAGCGGCCCAAGCGCTCTATAGCGCCACTGGCTGGGTACGGGACGAACACTATTATGAGTACAGTCTCAAGCTAGTGCCCTAAAGTGCAGGAAATCATTGCGTTCTCAAGGCTTTGACCACGGCTTCGTCCAATTCGAGCGTGAACGATGTATAGCACTCGATGAGCGCAACAATGGACTCCCTAGGGCCGTCGCGCCAGTCGCTGCTGCCATAAAACGCATCCTGACTCACCGCACGGTCTGGCAGATCACAATAGGCGCGAATCAAGTAGTAGGCGTTGATGTCATGTGCGGAAGGGCCGTAGTCCACGACATCGACGCCCCAGTTTCGCAGCAGCGGATAGGATGCCTCTTGCACCAAGCGATGGAAGGCGTCGCGGCATTCCGGCTTCAAAATATACGAACGGAATTCAACAAGTTTTTTCATTTTTGGTCACCTAGTTCTACTTTGACACATTCACGTGTCATCTGTTGATATAGGTTCACTGTACAGTCAATGCGGTGCTATTGCCACTCTAATGGTGAAAGCGGCGTCACTACCTCATTTCCAGACCCTCAGGTTTCCCTTAAACGCAGATATTCGTCACCGCTTTATCTGTGCTGCCTGCGCGGTGGAATCCGAAAATGTCACTGATCGCTATGGAGCTGCATTTGGTGCTCGAAGATGATACCTCGCGACCGATTCGTCAGCAATTTTTTACACTTCTGGAAAGTGAACTAACTCAGAACGAACACTTTTGGGGGTTCTTCCACAGAACACCTTATCGTTCGAACGATAAGGAACCGGGGCAGTGCATCGTCGTGTTTGATTATCAGACCGGTCGCGCCGGTGCGAGCGCGCGCGCCTTCTTTTCGGGTTGGTGGGGCTCGCTCATGGTGGACGATTACGTGGGGTATAAAGCGATGTTCGCCGAGGGCGTCACCGCACTGGCCTGCCTGGCCCATGTGCGGCGTAAATTCTTTGATCTGCATGCGGCCAACGCCAGTCCGATCGCCGCAGGGGCGCTACGCTATATCGGCCAGCTCTATGCCATTGAACAGCAAGCCAGTTCGCTCAATACGACGGGGCGTCAACAGCTACGTCAGGAACAAGCCCAACCGTTACTGAGGCAATGGCACGCTTGGCTACTGATCACACAACAGAAATGAGTTATGCAGATAGCCATGCTTACAAGAACGGGTGAGTATACGAGTTGGTTGACAGGCTATTAACTAGCCAAAAACCAGATATGCAATTAACACTCAGATGAACTACCCTACTCGCACCCCATCCGTACTCCGAATAACGACTCGGCTCATCGACCTCCCACTGTTTTGCCAGCTCGGTTTTTTCGATTCGCCCGAAAGAGTGAAAAGAGTAAAGAAAAGAAAGAATAAAAAGAGTGAGTAAGGGTGGTTTCAGAAAGGGGGGGAGGCAGTGGTCGGTCGACCTCATGGCTCTTGTTGGCCACCTGTGGGTTAATTGCATTATTGGTGATCTGAATTAATATTTAATGATTCTATTTAAAGCTGCAAGACCTTGTATATTGCCATAAAAGATTTTATTAAATCTATTACATGATAGTAGTTTGAGTCACTTTGTGCCTCTTTCAAGAAAATTCTGCTAATATAAGAAAAAATACTTATGTGTATAATTAGCTTAATTAAGCCCCTTAAACTAATTTTTATTGTTTAATGACTTCTTTAAAGGCTCATAAATGAATCAACTAAATAACGAGGAACTCGAATCCTTACTCGGTGAGACGATCAAGAGAATTCGCTTACTCAAAAATATCGACCAGCAAACCCTATGCGCTCAAGCAGGTCTCAGCGTCACCGCCCTTAAGAATCTTGAAACTGGCCATGGTGCATCCGTTAAAACCCTCATCAAAGTATTACGTGGACTCGGGAAAACAGAATGGTTGCAATCCCTCTCTCCTATCGCCACGATTAATCCAATGACCTTACTGGCCAACCAAGCGCCACGCCAACGCGCACGCCGCAGCTCGAAGGAATAACTTATGCCCCCGTCGACTAAAAAAAGCCGCTATACGCCGGCAAAAATCATTCAAGTGTCTATTTGGGGGCAGTTGGTTGGTGCCGTAGCGCTCGATCCTATTTATGCTTATTACGTTTTTTCCTACGCCGAAAAGTTCAGACAATCATCGATTGAGCTCTCTCCACTGCAGATGCCTTTGAAATCGACCAGCGAACCGGTGATGTTTTCTGATTTGCCCGAAGCCACCTACAAACGCTTACCGGCGATGTTGGCCGACGCTCTACCCGATGATTTTGGCTCAGCACTCGTCGACCGCTTCATGGCAGAGCGCGGTATTTCCTCATCTCAAATTTCAGCACTTGATCGCCTTGCCTATATGGGATCACGTTCGATGGGGGCGATGGAATTCAAACCGCAACACGGCCCACGGAAAATGTCCTCAAGCGCGATTGTCTTAAGCTCGCTCGTCCAAGAAGCACGTAATGTAGTTTCCGGGACCTTCGGCGATGATGATCATACAAAAGCTGCTTTGCGTAGCATCATCGAAGTCGGCACCTCAGCTGGTGGTGCCAGAGCAAAAGCGGTGATTGCATGGAATCCCGACAGTCAAGAAATCCGTTCAGGTCATGCCAACGTCGACCTAGGCTTCACCCATTGGTTACTGAAATTTGATGGTGTTGGCAAGGATAAGGAGTTTTCTAGCAGCATGGGTTACGGCCGTATCGAGTATGCGTATTACCTTATGGCAAAGGCCGCAGGTGTTGCCATGACTGAATGTCGTCTATTGGAGGAAAACGGTCGCGCTCATTTTATGACGCGCCGCTTCGACCGGGAAGAAAATAATGTCCGTCACCACTTGCAAACGCTCTGTGCTATGGCACACGTCGATTATAAAAAAAAGGCGACCAACAGCTATGCGCAGTTTTTTATGACCATTCGTGATTTAGGCTTAGCACGGGAATCGATGGTACAAGCTTTCAGACGCATGGTATTCAATCTTATGGCGCGGAACTGCGATGACCATTCCAAGAATTTTTCTTTTCTGTTAAAACAAGGATCGCAATGGGAACTCAGCCCCGCCTACGATATGACATTTTCCTATAATCCGCACAGTGAATGGGTTTCGCAGCACCTGATGTCGGTCAACGGAAAATTCAGAGATTTTGAGCTTCAAGATATATTGGTTGAAGCAGATCGATTTGGTATTGGCGAAATACGTTCCATCATTCTTGATGCCCAATCAGCGATATCTCGTTGGCGAGAATTTTCCGCTATTGCAGGCGTTAGTCAGGATGATGTACTGAGCATCGAGAAATTATTCTGGTTTCCGATCTAAGCGCCTCTTTATGCTCCAGGTCTTCTTGTCGCGTGTTCATTTCTGTCACTGCGATACCTCCCACGGATTGATGAGGCTGACTCCCGTAGGCTTGAAATCAGCGACGTTGCGAGTGACCACGGTCATGCCATGCACAAGGGCAGTGGCCGCGATCAGTGCATCACGCTCGCCGCGCTGGTCGGGACAATGCAGTCGGGCGCAGCGTAGTGCCACGGCGGTGTCGACAGGCAGCGTGCGACCGGAAAACTCGGGCAATACGTGCTGTTCCAGCCACGAACGCAGCATGGCGCCTTGGGTCACATCCTTGCGCTCAATCGACAGAACGCCAAGCTCAAGTTCCATGATGGTGATGGCCGATACAAAGAGATCGGCGGCATCAACGCTTTCCGCCCATGCCGTCACGTTCGCATCGGCCTTGCCAAGCCGGACCTTGCGTAGTTCGGACACCACGTTGGTGTCGAGAACAAACATCATGAGAAATCAGCCGGCCGGCTTTGGATGCTCACGCGTGGCGGCGCAAACTCCATGTCGGCGATCCCCGGCATTGCCAGCGCGTCGGCGATATTGCGCCGCTGCTTAGTCAGCCTCTGATAGTCGTCAAAGCTCAACAGGACATGCGCGGGTTTACCTCGGTCGGTGATGAACACCGGCCCATTCTTTGCGGCCCGTTTTGCCTCGCTCGCCCCTTGATTGAACTCGCGGCTTGATAAGGTGGTAATGGTCATGGCGACACCTCACATACATTCAATAATGTAGAGATGTTACTACTGAAATAAAACGGGTGCAAGCGTTTCAAAGTCGGTAAGCAGTCGGTAGCGGGTTGTACGCAGGAACTGTCAGCACAGCGGGCAAATTCCGCCGGTTTGGGCTTACCACCCCTGCATTCTATCCTCATTGGCAACGACCAATTCCACTGCGATTCAATCGGCGCTTCCCTTACTTTTCCAAATCGTCAAACCGATCCATCACTTGTAATTCCGACACTAAATCGCCACGGCGGAATGTCGCCGAGAGTTGCTGCATGGAGATTTCATTGTTGCCGTAAAGACGCTTCAGTGCAATATTGACGTCATGAACGGATTCGTTGAAATAGCGCTCGCCATCATGCTCAATTTTTTCGCGAGCGATGGTGAAATTTTTATGGTCCAGGTCTTCTTGTCGCGTGTTCATTTCTTTAAGTAAGCGTACGCCCATACGCATCGCTATGAAACAAGACGCATAACGAACAAAAATCGGATCATGCTCAGCCGGGCGGCGACGATGATTTTAAGCAATACGATAAATCAATACGGCCGTGATCACTTGAGCGCCGTTCAACTGCGCTGTGAAGATGACATCATAGAGTTTTCCGAAATGTTCTCTGGCGAAAAATTTCGCTTGGCGGGGTGCGTGCCGCCATACCGATAGCAATGCTTCCGCAGCCGTGCCGTGGGTGATGTCGCTTGGCTTGCCTGTTCCATCCGCACGTTTGCGACGATAGACAAAGCCGAAATCCTGAATGTGACTTTCCAACTGTTTTTGTTTTTCATCATTGGACTTCAAATCCTTCAGATCTACCGGATTTTGACTGTTCGTCGCATGCGTAATCTGTAAAAATATGTCTTCATCGTCTTTAGGTAGTTTATACAGGCGAACCAAGACGGATGCATCTTCCGGTAAATGTTGCCCGGAAATTTCAAGTTCTTCGCTGGTCTTCAATATGGTCATACAGGTTTGACCGCCGTTTACAATCTGCAAATTTTCAATTTTCACTTGAAAGTTGCTGTTTTGCAGGGCATTGTATGAAAAATCATTGCAGACTAATGTGATGCCGTTATTAAAAAAATAAAAGTTGGAAGAATAGGGTGATAATAAAGTGTTACGAATGCCTTCGTTCACACGATTGCCATGCAAACTAAGATAACGACGAATGTTGCGCTCAAGCAGCCTTTCTCCATGTGTTTTCATTAAGTTTGCAATCTCGCTGACCGGTACGCGACCGATGCAGACGCGGCTGTAATGCATATCTTCCACGGTCGCTTTGCCGGTCAGTCTCAATGTGGTGTCGATATGTTTGATGCGCTGCAGGATGCTTAATAAAATGTCATGATTGACGTAGTCCCAACTGACTTGGTCGCCGAAGGCGGCCCTGGCAATCGCTTCGTCTGCCGATTTATTCCAGCGTAATCCGTTGTTGCATGCAATGACACGCACTCGCGGAATATGGCCATCGCGAATCATCGAGCGTACTTCTGCTACCTTGACTGCAAGCCGGTCGTTAATGGCCGCCAATCTGGCATGGGGATCAAAAATATATTTGATGGCGTTAATCAGTGAATCGATGCTTCTTTCTTCAAAGTTTGAAGTGGCATCTAATTTGGCCTTGTATTTTGCCTGAAAAAGTGTCACACCAAACTCGCCATCAACAACTTCGGTGATATGCATCGCATCAACACCAAAATCTTGCGAGCGATCTGTGACACAATCGAAGGCTTCATCCGGTTCCAGATCGAGCATCGTACGAACCGAAAAATACACGAACGCCAAGGATTTCAGCTTGGTCTCATCGTGTTGGCAGCCTAATTCTGACTGTGCGCGTTCGCGAATTTCTTCTTTGATGCCATCTACTCTTTGATCGATGATGGAAGCATTGATATTCATAGAGAACTCCAGTTCAGATCCGCTTAACATATTACTGCTTTGCTACCAATCGGGATCGGGTTGACATCCTTCCCGCCCTCAAGAGGCTGTCGCACAAGCCTGATGGACGCTTTTTCACACATGAAACACCGACTACCTCGTCAGTTCCGCATGCTTTTGGCTGGAACACAGTATCGTTTTCAGCACGGAAAACAGCATGATTTCTGGCATTTTTTTTAAGCACGAACGCCGTCAGGTTCTCGCGCAAAAGCGCACTGATCCTTACCCACAAGTCAGGTCGATTGCGTATCCACCCAGCCGCCCAATTCGTCATTGCCGCGCAGGCGCCTTTTATATCTGTGCTGCTCAGGCGCAGCAGGACGTGTTCATTTCACAGAAAAAAAAGTGCCCGTGATCGACCCTCTCACCCTGAAGGCACTGACGTGCCACTGGATTCCCCGCCTGCGCGGGGAATGACGAGTCGAGAGCAGGCCAGGTCGACTACGTATCCACCCAGTCGCCCAATTCGTCATTGCCGCGCAGGCGGCAATCCAGTGGCGCGCACGCGCCTTTTATATCTGTGCGGCTCAGGCGCAGCAGGACGTGTTGATTTAACAGGAAAAAAAAGTGCCCGTGATCGACCCTCTCACCCTGAAGGCACTGTCGTGCCACTGGATTCCCCGCCTGCGCGGGGAATGACGAGGCGAGAGCATGGGGGAATGACATGTCGGCCAGTTGGAGTAATGATACCGACTGAAAACTCTTTTGCGACAGCCTCTGAAGGCCGGGGTTTTACACCCAGGTCAGATTTTTGATGATCGACTAACTCGTAGCTTATTTCATTTCTTTGATGAACTGCGCAACCGCTATGCCTTGAACAGTTACGCATCCCCTTAGGCTCGCAACATTTCTTTACAACACAATATCGCCGTGTCGGGCAGGGCCTTGCAGTACAATGGCATTGATTTACTCCAAATGATTTTAACCATCCTCTCCTATGAAACGACCGCGCTTCCTTCCCGATAATATGACTTTGATGCTGCTGACGGTGGTGCTGATCGCCAGTGTCTTTCCAGCCCGCGGTACGCTGGCGCTGCGCTTTGATGATCTGTCGACCGGTATGATCGGTTTGCTGTTTTTTATGCATGGGGCGAAACTGTCACGCGAGGCAGTGTTGGCCGGCGCGACCCATTGGCGCTTGCATTTGTTGGTGCTGGCGGTGACGTTCGCACTGTTTCCCTTGCTCGGTTTGCTGCTTAAGCCGGCACTGTTGCCCTTGGTGACGCCGGACTTGTATCTCGGTATTTTGTTTTTATGTGTGCTGCCGTCGACCGTGCAGTCGTCGATTGCGTTTACCTCGGTAGCGCGCGGCAATGTGCCGGCGGCCGTCTGCAGTGCTTCGGCCAGTAATTTACTCGGCATCGTGCTCACGCCGCTGTTGGTCAGTGTCGTCATCAAAGCTTCCGGTGACAGTAATTCTTCGCTCGATGCCATGCTCAAGATTGTGTATCAGTTACTGCTGCCGTTTGTAGCCGGGCAGTTGGCGCGTCCGTATTTGCAAGCGTGGATTACGCGTCACATCGTGGTACTTAAAATGGTCGACCAGAGTTCGATTTTGCTGGTGGTGTTCGTGGCTTTCAGTGCGGCGGTGGTGCAGGGCTTGTGGCAGCAAATTCCGACGACGATGTTGTTGAGTCTGCTGCTCATCAGCAGTGTGTTGCTGGCCGTGATCATGGGTGTGACGGTGCTGCTCAGTCGTCGCCTCGGCTTTAGTAAGGAAGATGAGATCACCATCGTGTTTTGTGCTTCGAAAAAAAGTCTGGCCAGCGGGGTGCCGATGGCGAAAGTCTTGTTTTCCAGCGCCAGTGTCGGCATGGTGTTATTGCCACTGATGCTGTTCCACCAATTGCAATTGATGGTGTGTGCCGTGCTGGCGCAACGCTACGCTACGCGCAACGATAAGGAGGCATGATGCCGAAATTTGCCGCCAACCTGAGCATGATGTACGCGGAATTACCGTTCATGGAGCGCTTTGCTGCGGCTGCCAAAGATGGGTTTTCTGCGGTTGAATATTTGTTTCCGTATGAGTATGCTGCGGCCGATCTGGCGGCCCGTTTGGCTGAGTCGGGGCTGCAGCAGGTGCTGTTCAATGCCCCGCCAGGCGACTGGGCGGCCGGTGAGCGTGGCATCGCTGCACAGCCGGGGCGTGAGGATGAATTCAAGCGTGGCTTTGAGCGTGCGCTGGAGTATGCGCGTGTGCTCGGCAATCGGCAGATTCATGTGATGTCCGGTATGATTGCGCCGCAATTCGATATGGCGCGGCAACAGGCGGTGTATTTGAGTAATCTCGCGCATGCTGCCTTGTTGGCTTCGCGCGAAAACATCACGGTATTGATCGAGCCTATCAATACCCGCGACATGCCTGCTTATTTTTTGCAGCGCCAAGAGCAAGCTCAGCGTATTTGTGAAGACATCGGCGTCAGCCACTTGCAAGTGCAATTTGATATCTATCATTGTCAAATCATGGAGGGCGATGTCAGCAGTAAATTGCAACGCGATATGCACCGTCCGCATGCTGGTATTGGGCATGTACAGATTGCCGGTGTACCGGCGCGGCAAGAGCCTGATCGGGGCGAACTGAATTATCCGCACTTGTTTGCCTTGCTCGACGAATTGGATTATCGCGGTTGGGTCGGCTGTGAATATCGGCCGCGTGCCGGTACCTCGGCTGGGCTCGCTTGGTTGCGGCCTTGGTTGGGGTGAGCGCTTGTCGGACTTGTAGGTTGACATGAATTAATTGATGCTCGAGGGCTTGAATGCATGCTGAACCAATTTCCAGCTTTAGGCTCGGATCGAATGTTTTGCGTTTTCTTGTTGCCATGTGTTACTCCTCAGGTGGTGTATTTTCCACCGATTGAGGTGTCCGGGCAAATTAGGCCACAGCACGTCACTCCCGCATGCCCCGGTCCCGTCATTCCCGCATGCTTTTGGCGGGAACCCAGTGTCGTTTTCAGCGCTGAAAACACGATCATATCTGGCATTTTCAGTTAAGCACGAACGCCGCTGGGTTCCTGCCAAAAGCGCGCAGGAATGACGTGGCCACCAGTTGGGGTAATGATACCGACTCAATACCCTTTTGCGACAGCCTCTTTTGGCCGGAGTTTTCAACCCTAGTCGGATTGTTGATGAGCTGATGTGATGACAGCGCTGACAGTACGCAATCTGCCCGACGATCTGCATCGTGCAATGCGGATGTGGGCCGCGCAACATGGACACAAAATTTCTTATGGATATTGCGTACAACGACCGAGTTGCGCGTAATGGATTTGGCGGCGAGCCGTTATCGACTAGTCTTGATGGAGCGAGAAAAATGCGTCATCAAGAATTCGCCAGTATTTGGGATGCGATAGAGGACACGCCCGAAGCAGCGGCAAACATGAAGCTGTGCTCTGGCTGGATGAAGGCATTGAAAGCCCATCTGACCCGCAGCGGCATGAGCCAATCACAAGCGGCCAAGCTGTTCGGGCTCGACGCGTTGTGAGCGGATGGCTTCCCTTGGTGTCTGTCGATATTTCTCTACATTTCCGGGACAAGCTTGCTCGCCCCGGATTGCGATTGCAGGCTGCTGAATTTATTCGCCGCTGACTTGCAGTATCAATTTCCCAAAGTTCTTTCCTTCAAACAGCATGAGCAGGGTGGCGGGGAAATTTTCCAGGCCATCGACGATGTCTTCGCGTGTTTGGAACTGTCCGGCCGCCATCCATTGGCCCATCACCGTGACGGCTTCGGCATAGCGCGCTGCATAGTCAAAGACGACGATCCCTTCCATGCGTGCGCGGTTGACCAGCAGTGATAAGTAATTGGCCGGGCCTTTCACTGCCGTGGTGTTATTGTATTGAGAGATCGCGCCGCAGATGATGATGCGCGCTTTGAGGTTGATACGGGTGAGTACTGTATCGAGTATGTCGCCGCCGACGTTATCGAAATAAATGTCGACGCCGTTCGGACAAAACTCTTTCAAGCCATCGCGTAACGAGCCGGTTTTGTAATCGATGCAGGCATCAAAGCCGAGTTCATTGACGACAAAGTCGCACTTATCTTTGCCGCCGGCGATGCCGACTACGCGACAACCATGCTGTTTGGCGACTTGGCCGACGGTTTGTCCAACCGCACCGGCCGCACCCGACACCACGACGGTTTCGCCAGCCTTGGGTTGGCCGACATCGAGCAAGCCGAAATACGCGGTCATGCCTGGCATGCCGAGGGCATTGAGGTATTTGGGCAGGGGGGCTAAGCTGCGGTCGATTTTATAAAATGCCGCGGTCTTGTCGTTGGCCGGACCACTCCAATATTGCTGCACCCCGGTGCCACCCGAGACGTAATCGCCGATGGCAAAGCGATCTGATTTCGAGGCGATGATCTTGCCGACGCCGCCGGCACGCATGACTTCACCGATCGCTACCGGACGGATGTACGATTTCCCTTCATTCATCCAACCACGCATGGCCGGGTCGAGTGAGAGGTAAATAGTTTGCACCAAGATGTCGCCTTCTTTGAGTTCCGGCAGGGCGTCGGTCACGAATGACCAATCGCTGGTTTTTGGCATGCCGACCGGGCGGGCGGCGAGGCGGTATTGCTGGTTGCTGGATGGGGTCATGGTGTCTCCGTGGTTGTCGGGGTAATCAGAAGAAATCAGCAGCAGTGTCAAACGCTGCGCTGAAAGGATGACTATACATCAATTAGAACGTCCGTGCTTTTTATTCTGATCAGACTCGTATGTGAGGGCTTTGATCAATTTCGCGCTTGATCATGCGACAATAGCGGGTTATTTTATGGCCCTTGCTTTCGGCGGCGGCCATCATCCCCCTTAGGGCGTGCCGGCGAAGGCGCGCAGAATCATTTATGAGCTTGCAACCAGAATATATCCTCACTCTTTCTTGCCCCGATCAACGCGGCATTGTTCATCGTGTTTCGGGTTTTTTGTCCGATCACGCTTGTAATATTATCGATTCGGCTCAGTTCGGCGATGCGCAATCGGCGACTTTTTTCATGCGCGTGCATTTCGCATTGGAAGATGTGAATGTGGCCGATGCGGCCTTGCGCGCGGCCTTCGGGCTGCTCGGCAGCGAGCTGCATATGAATTGGCAATTGCACGATGCGCATCACAAGCCACGTGTGATTT
Source organism: Undibacterium sp. 5I2 (assembly GCF_035019605.1). Taxonomy (NCBI): domain Bacteria; kingdom Pseudomonadati; phylum Pseudomonadota; class Betaproteobacteria; order Burkholderiales; family Oxalobacteraceae; genus Undibacterium; species Undibacterium sp. 5I2. The sequence continues at coordinate 28,236 of NZ_JASJVS010000007.1, forward strand.
TGATGGTGTCGAAAATCGGCCACTGTCTCAATGATTTGCTGTTCCGTTATAAGAGCGGTTTGCTGCCGGTGGAAATCAAGGCCATCGTCTCTAATCACACTGATTTTTACCAGCTCGCCGCCAGTTACAATATTCCCTTCCATCATTTGCCGCTGGCAGCCGGTGCCGATGCGGCGGCGAAACAAGCGCAGGAACAGAAAATTCTCGCGCTGGTGGCTGAGCATCAGATCGAGTTGGTGGTGTTAGCCAGATACATGCAGATTCTGTCGCCGCAACTGTGTACTGCTTTGGCGGGCAAGGCGATCAATATTCATCATTCTTTCTTGCCTAGTTTTAAAGGGGCCAAGCCGTATTATCAGGCGCATGAACGTGGTGTGAAGTTGATCGGCGCGACGGCCCATTTTGTTACCGGTGACCTGGACGAAGGGCCGATCATCGAACAAGATGTCGAGCGCGTCGATCATTCCATGGGGCCCGATACCTTGACGGCGATTGGTCGTGATGTGGAATGTGTGGTGTTGGCCCGTGCGGTTAAATGTTTTGTTGAGCATCGCATCTTACTCAATGGTCATAAAACGGTGGTATTCAAATAATGGCAATCAAATCCACCATTTATAAGGCCGATCTGAATATCTCGGATATGGATCGCGGCTACTACGCCGACCATAGTTTAACGATCGCGCGTCATCCATCAGAAACCGATGAGCGCATGATGATACGGGTATTGGCGTTTGCGATTCATGCGGCCGAGCGGCTGCAATTCGGGCGCGGCATTTCCGATACGGAAGAGCCGGATGTGATGCTCAAAGATTATACCGAGGCATTTTTGTTGTGGGTAGAAGTAGGTCAGCCCGATGATCGGCGCTTACTTAAAGCTTGCGGCCGTTCCGAGCAGGTGCTGGTCTACAGTTTTGCTAACGCCAGTGATATCTGGTGGCGGCAAATGAATAGCCGACTCGATCGTGCCAAGAATTTGTGTGTGATGAATGTGCCAGCCCAGCAGAGCCAAGAATTGGCCAAGTTGGCGCAACGTTCTATGCAATTACAATGCACGATACAGGATGGGCAAATTTGGATGTCGGCTGGCGACACGCAAGTGCAGATTGATCTGCAGACTTGGAAAGCCTTGGTCTGAGTGAGTCGAGCAGGGGGCACTCTGCTCGGTGTCGTAGCTTAAGCCGGTTGTGCGAAGACGCTGCTGAGCCAGCGGCTGATGTCGGCAATTTCTTCGCCGCAGACCGAATGCGCCATCCGGTATTCATGCCAGGCGACTGGGTAGCCTAAGTCGATCAGCAAATCGCGCGATTGCTCGGCACGTGCCAGCGGAATTACTGTGTCGGCATTGCCGTGGGCCAGATACACGGGCGTCGCTTGATTCACTGGGCTGCGTTCGGCTGCGACCACATCGCGCAGCGGTACGTAGCCGGATAAGCACAAGAAGCCGGCCAGTTTGTGCGGATAGCGCAAGCCGGTTTGTAAGGCCATGGCGCAGCCTTGTGAAAAACCGGCCAAGATAATCCGTTCGGCCGGTATGCCGCGGGCGATTTCACGTTCTATCAATTGTTCTATCGCCAGTTGCGATTGACGCAAGCCGTTTTCATCTTCGCGTTTGGCGATGTCGGTGCCGAGTATGTCGTACCAAGCGCGCATCACGTAGCCGCCATTGATCGTTACCGGGATGCTCGGCGCGTTCGGAAACACAAAGCGTAAAGCTGGGCAAGCACGCAAATCGAGTTCTTTGACGATGGGGACAAAATCATTGGCATCGGCACCGAGGCCGTGCATCCAGATGATGGCGGCGCTCGGGTTGGGCGCACTTTCCAGTTCTATGGTGTCGAGTAATGGGTTCATGGTCGCTTGGTCGAAAGTAGTCAATCAGGCCGGCGGACGTTGCGCCGATTTCGGGCGGAATGCTTGGCACACCGCGGCGTTGGTGCGGCTGTACGGGCCGCCGATGAGGTCGATGCAATACGGAATGGCGGCAAAAATACCGGCGACGAGCTGCTTGCCCTCGCTGTCTTTCAAGCCTTCCAAGGTTTCTTTGATTGCTTTCGGTTGCCCGGGTAAATTCAGAATCAGCGCGGCATGATCGGTAGTTTCACGAATGACGGCCAACTGCCGCGATAAAATCGCCGTCGGTACGAAGTGCAGGCTGATCTGGCGCATTTGTTCGCCGAAGCCCGGCATGGCTTTGCTGGCTACGGCTAAGGTCGCTTCGGGCGTGACGTCGCGGCGGGCCGGGCCAGTACCACCGGTGGTCAGCACCAGATCGCAGTGGGCTTGATCAACCAGTTCGATCAAGGTGGCTTCGATGCTCATGCGGTCATCGGGGATCAGGCGCGTTTCCACTTCCCAAGGGCTGGTCAGTGCGGCAGTTAACCACTGCTGCAAGGCCGGCAAGCCTTGGTCTTGATAAACGCCGGCCGAGGCGCGGTCGGAAATCGACACCAAACCGATGCGCAGGGCGCGTTCGGTCGTGATGGTATCAATAGGCGTCATCGTCCTCGTCCTCAGCATCGGCATCCACCAGTTCGGCATCGCCGGCAGCAGCTTTTTGCAATTGCTTGAGCAATTGGAACACTTCGCGGTAAGCTTTTGGTGGTTTGTTTTCGGCTTGCTCTTTACGGGCATTGCGTATCATGGTGCGCAATTGCTGCACGTCGAGCTCAGGATGTTCGACCATCAGCTCGGTCAGTGCATTGTCATCGCTGAGCAATTTGTCACGGCGACGTTCGAGCGCATGCATGGCGGCGGTCTCGGATTTCGAGGCGCCTTTCCAGCTGTCTATGGTTTTTTGGATCAATGCGACTTCGCTCTCATCGAGCGTGCGCATTCTTTTGCCGACATACTGCATTTGCCGACGCCGACCCTCGTGGCTGGTGATTTGCTGACAAGTCAGGATGGCATCGCGCACGTCTTCCGGCATCGGTACCCGTTTGACGCGATCACGCGGTTGTTCGACCAGTTCTTGGCCGAGTTTTTGCAGCGCGGTCATTTCGCGCTTGAGCTGGGATTTGGAAGGACGGTCGTACTCTTCTTCAAACTCGTTAGACTGGTAGCCACATGAGCCACGATTTGGATTTGGCATAATTCTGCGCCTTTACTATAAACTGAAAGAAACGGCTGCTATGATACCCTCTTTAGGGGGCTCTCTGGCAGGATATCGGCAAAAATCCCGGCTGCAGAGCCTGAAAGTTTAGTGATTTTTCCGTTATGATGTGTGTTTGGTCTACCATGCATTGCGAACCGACCTTCAGCTCAGCATTCTTTGCGTAGTCTTCATTCAGAAATTTACTTCAGAAACCGTGTCCATGAGCAAACCAGTGTTTACCCATTCATCCGAGCAGTTGAAACAAATTGCACAGGATATGTTGCTTTTTGCTAAAGAAAAAGGCGCTTCCGATGCCGCCGTAGAAATCAGTGAGGGCAGCGGTTTATCGATCAGTGTCCGCAAAGGCAAAGTCGAAACGATAGAGCAGAATCGCGATAAGGGCATCGGTATTACCGTGTATATCGGTCAGCGTCGCGGCAATGCCAGCACCTCCGATTTTTCTACCCAAGCCTTGCGTGATACCGTCGATGCGGCCTACAACATTGCGCGCTTCACTGCCGAAGACGACTGTGCCGGTTTGCCCGATGCCGAGCTGCTGGAAATGGCACCGCGCGATCTGGCGCTCTGCTATCCTTGGCTGATTACGGCAGAACAGGCGATCGAACTGGCGCAGCGTACCGAAGCAGCTGCTTTTGATGTGGATCCACGCATCAGCAACAGTGAGGGGGCGGGGGTACACGTTCAACAATCACATTTCATCGCGGCGAACTCGCGCGGTTTTCTCGGTGGTTATCCGATTTCTCGGCACACGATATCGGTCGCGCCTATCGCTGGCAAGGGTGCCAAGATGCAGCGCGACGATTGGTATTCCTCGCACCGCAATCCCAAGCAATTGGCCTCGCCGGAAGCGATCGGGCGTTACGCTGCCGAACGCGCCTTGGCACGCTTGAATGCGCGCAAACTGTCGACGCGTCACTGCGCGGTCTTGTTTGAAGCACCGTTGGCAGCCGGCTTGCTCGGCTCCTTCGTACAAGCCACCTCGGGCGGGGCTTTGTATCGTAAATCCTCGTTTTTGCTCGATTCACTCGGTACGCAAGTTTTTCCGCAGCATATACAGGTGCTGGAAGATCCACATGTGCTCGGTGCGGTCGGTTCTTCTCCGTTCGATGATGAAGGCGTCAAGACCACGCGGCGTACCGTGGTCGATCAAGGGGTGTTGCAAGGATATTTTCTGTCCTGCTATTCGGCGCGTAAGCTGGGTATGCAAACTACCGGTAACGCCGGCGGTTCGCATAATTTGTCGCTGACTTCCAGTCAAACCAAGGCGAGCGATAATTTTGCCGCGATGCTCAAAAAAATGGGTAGCGGTTTGTTAGTGACCGAATTGATGGGGCAGGGCGTCAACTACGTTACTGGTGATTACTCTCGTGGAGCTTCCGGTTTTTGGGTGGAGCATGGGGTGATTCAGTATCCGGTTGAAGAGATCACCATCGCCGGCAATATGCGCGATATGTTTCAACAAATTCTTGCCATCGGTGCCGATACCTTGGTGCGTGGCACCAAGCAAACCGGCTCGATTTTGATCGAGAAAATGATGATCGCTGGCAGTTAATTACTCTGCTTGCCAGCGCTGGAACGACAAATGACAAATGACAAACGGCACCGCAGTGCCGTTTGTCATTTTTTGTCTACCAATGCCACAACACCCCGATTGAAGCAGCGGTGCTGCCGGCATGGCCTTGGCCAGTGCGCTCGAGTCGATCAACATGGCCATACACGCTGAATTGCTGATTCAAGGCCAAGTTAAAGCCGGCACTGAGTTCAAGCGCCGTATAGCCGCTGCTGCTGGCAATATCGGTGCTGGATGGCAAATTGACGAAGCGCGTGATGCTGTTGCCCGAGTTGGCACGATACACATTGACGCTGACATCCGGTTGCAAAACCCCGATTGCGGTGCTGGTCTGCCCTTTGAGGCGCAAACCGGCGCGCGTTACCCAGCCGGCGGCATTGTGTTGCTCGACCGTGGCACCGGAAATCGCGGCATCATCGAAACGCACATCTTGGTGGATCAACTGCAATTGCGGCTCCAGCGTCATCCCTGCGCTGATTGGTAAGGTCCAGCCAGCTTCTAAAGAAGTGCTGAGGGTACTGCCTTTAGCATTGCTGGCCATGCTGCCGATTGGTGTGATGCTGTAGTGGTGGGTGCCGCTCTGCAGCACGGCATCGAGATAATAATGCGCGGCCGTGTTGGTGTAGGTTAAATATGCACCCTTGTATTCGGAACGAATGTCGGTATTGCCGACCAAACCGGTGGTGCCACCGGCAAAGCCGCTGACGCTGGCGTTGCCGTCAAGCTTGCCGACATAGACGCCACCGCGCAGTTGTTTGTCGGCATACACATCGGTGCCGGCTTGGAAGCCATTCAGGCGACCGGTGCTGCTTTGTTGCACTGCGCCGTCTTGGGCCGAGTTGATCTGCGTGCTGAGCAGACGCCCCCAAGCGTGCCGAGCCTGGGCGTCGAGTGGATCGATCGATTGTGTATGTTGATTGTCGTCGCCATTACGATGACTGCGATTGCCCAACATGCTCAAGTCAGCTTGACGCGTTTGGGCTGCCAGCGCGGCGAACAGCGGCACTTCGATGCGGTAAGTCGTGACTGGGGCGGTTACCGGATCCGATGGAGCTAATGGGTTAGACGGTGCCGGTGCTGTCAATTGCGAGCGCAAATACCAGTCTTGACCAGCGCCGCTGAGGTCACCGGCATACAAGCGGTATTGGTAGGCGCCGGCATCGACGTGAGGGGTAGTCACAGCGGCCAGCACGGCAGCACTGCTGGCGCGCATGGTTCCGGGTACGCTCAACGGTACGGCGGTCGAGCCGGCCAAGGCAAAGGCATCTTTTGACGTTTGTGCCGTGGTGGTGGCCCCATTTTGGGCAGCAATCACTTTAATACCGTTGCCGCTGGTTAATCCACCGAGCCCACCGAGATTGACGATTTGTACCGTGGTTTTGCCGCTGGCACTGGCAGTCGGGCCATTCAAGACCAGCATGTCAGAAACGCCAGCAGCAGAAAGATTGCTGCCCAATTGCAAAGTCCCGCCATTGCCAGTGTAAGCACCGTTGACGGTGAGCGTTGTGCCCGCTACGCTGCCAAGCAGCGAGACCGTGCCGCTGTTGCTTAAGCTCGCCACCGTCTGATTGAATCCGGCCAGATCGAGCTTCGCTTTTGCTGCCACGGTGTAAGCCGAGGCCGGGCTAAGGGTATTTGCTGCACCGGCGAGCAGTGTACCCGCGTTGATGGTGGTGCTGCCACTGTAGCTATTGCTGCCGCTGAGAGTGGTGGTGCCGCTGCCGATTTTATTGATAGCGACCGTGCCAGCGCCATCGGCAATCGAGCCGGCGAAACTGGTCGAGCTGTTGTCGTTACCGAGCTTGAGTTCGGCCGCCGCGGCGGCAGTGTTGGTGATACTGCCGGCGCTGCCGGCGAGCGAGCCGACGTTTTGATTGAAGCCGCACAAATCGACGCTGGCCCCGGCGACAGTGCTGAGCGCTGAATTGTTACCTAGGGCGTTGCTGGCACAAGCTTTGAGCGTGCCGCCGCTGACGGTGGTGGCACCGCTGTAGGTATTGGCACCAGACAGTGTCAGCGTGCCGCTACCGACCTTAGCCAAACCGAGTGCGGCGCTGCCATCGCTGAGAATACCGGAAAAATTACTCGAGCTGTTGTCGCCACCGCTGCTCAGTTGCGCGGCAGTGGCACCGTTATTGGTGACGCTGCCAGTGCCGGCCAGCGAACCGATCAGTTGATTGTAACCACCCAGATCGAGCGTGCTGGTGCTGGTCAGTGTGATGGCAGAATGCGGGCTCAGTGCATTCGCGGCCGTAGCGCTGAGGGTGCCGGCGGTCAGCGTGGTGGCACCGCTGTAGGTGTTGCTGCCAGACAAGCTTAGCGTGCCACTGCCTGCTTTGCTCAAGCCTACCGTGCCGAGGCCATCGATGAGGCTGCCGGCAAAGCTGGTGGAACTGTTATCGGCGCCAGCGCTGAGCACGGCGGCGGTGAGCCCACTGTTGGTGACGTTACCGCCAGTGCCGGCCAAGGAGGCGATGGTTTGATTAAAACCGCCGAGATCGAGGCTGGCCGTGCCGGCGATGCTGACGGCCGAGTTCGGGCTCAAGGCTTGGGCCGCACCGGCGCTGAGCGTGCCGGCAGTCACGTTGGTGGCGCCACTGTAGGTGTTCGTGCCGGCCAGAGTCAGGGTGCCGCTGCCGGTTTTGCTCAAGGCGACCGCGGCCGTGCCATCTTGTATGGTGCCAGCAAAAGCCGTGGAGCTGTTGTCGCCGCCGCTGCTGAGTGTGGCCGGGCTGCTGCCGCTGTTGGTGACGCTGCCGCCGCTGCCAGTGAGCGAGCCGATGGCTTGGTTATAACCGCCCAGATCAAGGCTGGCACCGGCGCCGGTGCTGACGGCCGAGTTGCTGCCGAAAGCATTGACTGCCCCAGCAGCCAAGGTGCCGGCGCTGATGGTGGTTGTTCCGGTATAAGTATTGCTGCCGGACAGAGTTTGGGTGCCGCTACCGGTTTTGCTGAAGGCGACGATGCCGACGCCGTCAGCGATGGTGCCGGCAAAATTACTCGTCGCATTATTGCCGCCGGTAGTCAGCAATGCGGCTGCCGTGCCACTGTTGCTGATATTGCCGCCACTGCCGACCAAAGAACCGATGCTTTGATTATAGCCAGCGAGATCGAGATTGGCACCGGCGGCCGTGCTGACGGCAGAATTGCTACCGAAAGCATTGACGGCTCCGGCCGCCAGGGTACCGCTGCTGACTGTGGTGGCACCACTGTAGGTGTTCGTGCCGGTCAGAGTCAGGGTGCCGCTGCCGGTTTTGCTCAGGGCGACCGCGGCCGTGCCATCTTGTATGGTGCCAGCAAAAATCGTTGAGCTGTTGTCGCCGCCGCTGCTGAGTGTGGCCGGGCTGCTGCCGCTGTTGGTGACGCTGCCGCCGCTGCCGGCGAGCGAACCGACGGTTTGGTTGTAGCCCCCGAGATCAACCGTGGCACCGGCCGCGGTACTCAGCGCAGAGTTGCTGCCAAAGGCATTGACCGCTCCAGCCGCCAGAGTGCCGGCGCTGACGCTGGTGGCACCGGTGTAGCTGTTACTGCCGCTCAGAGTAGTCGTGCCGCTGCCGATCTGACTGACACCGCCGCTGCCGCTGATGGCATTGGCCAAGCTCAAGGCATCGCTGCGATTAAGTGCCAGCGTGCCACTATCGCTGACGGCACCACTGCCTAAGCTGCCGCTATTGCCGCCTGCGCCAACTTGTAAGGTGCCCGTACCGATGGTGGTCGTACCGGTGTAGCTGCTGTTGCCGGCTAACACAGTGGTGCCGGCCGCCGTGTTGGCCACATTGAGTGACACGGGGCCGCCAGCGGCATTGTCGCTGATGATGGAATTAATGCTCAGTACCGCAGTAGGGCTGGCATTACTCAGATTGAGCGTTGATGGCCCGGCAATGCCGGCAGTCAGCACCCCTTGGTTAGGACTTTGGCCTATGGTCAAAGCTTGCGCGCCATTGGCCAAGGCAATCGTGCCGGTGGTGCTGTTACTGGTATTGCTACCGATGACCAAGCTGTCATTGGGCGAATTGTGGTTCATCGCCAGCACCGTCGGTGCCGTACTCTGTGACATCAGTAAGGATTGTATCGTCGTTGTGCTGCTGGCTAAATAATTCTGCCCTGAGGCACTGCCGCCATTGACTAACTGCACCACCGCGTTTCCGGCCGGAATATTTGGTATCGCCACGGGACCGGCGGCTGGATCGGAATACACGTTTTGTGCAGCGGTTTGCAGAGCCACGACGTAATTGATGCCAGCGACGTTTTGAATGGATGCAAAATTCACGCCATTCCAGAGGGAACCTCCACCGATTTGAGTCTGTGCGTCATTGGCCCCGGCACTGCTGCTGGTGATGAAACGCGCACCAATTGTGGCGCCGGTCGCGCCGACAAAATTGGTCGTGCTGTTGGTGGCGAGCGCGCCGAGGTTGAGATCGATATCAAGGGCGCCATTTTGATTGAATTTCAGCGTACCGGCACCGATACTGTTGGTGGTGCTGCTCAATGTTTGTATGACGCCATTGTTTTGGCCTGCGCGTCCGGTGACCAGTAAAGTGCCGTCCTGCAAAATCAAGGCCGAGCCGGCCGCTAAAATATTTGTCAGCGGTGCACCAGCGGCGGAAAAATCCAAGTTCAGTGTGCCGGCTTGTATCGTCGTCCCGCCGCTGTAGTTATTCGCCGCACTCAGAGTTTGCATGCCGCTGCCGGTTTTCAGCAGCGCCAGACTGGCTGCGCCATCTTGCATGATGCCGGCAAAACTGCCGGAGCTCTGATTGCCACCCAGGCTAAGCACGGCGGCGCTGGCACCACTGTTGGTGACAGTGCCGGCGCTACCAGACAGGGCGGCGATGGCTTGATTAAAGCCACCGAGGTCAAGCGTGCCGCCGGCGGCGGTGCTGACGTGAGAATTGCTGCTCAAGGCATTACTGGCAGCGCCGACCAAGCTGCCGGCGGCGATGGTAGTGGCACCGCTGTAGGTATTGGTACCGGAGAGGGTGAGCTTGCCGCTGCCGGTTTTTGTCAGTGCCAGGGCGGCCGTGCCATCCTGTATGCTTCCGGCAAAGCTACTGGAGTGGTTGTCGCCGCCACTCGTCAAGTTGGCTGCTGTCGTCCCATTGTTGGTAACACTGCCGCCGCTGCCCGACAGAGAGGCGATGGTTTGGTCGTAGCCGCCGACATCGAGGGTCGCACCGGCTTGGGTCGTGACGGCCGAGTTACTGCTCAAGGCATTGAGGGCGGCGGCGGCCAAGCTGCCGCTGATAATCGTGGTAGCCCCGCTGTAGCTACTGTTGCCGGCCAGAGTTTGGATGCCGCTACCGGTTTTAGTCAGACCGACAGCGCTGTTGCCGTCACTGAGCACGCCGGAAAAGCTGGTATTGCTGTTATTACTGCCAGTGATTAACAGTGCGGCATTGCTACCGCTGTTGGTCACCGTACCGCCGCTACCAGCCAGCGAAGCGATGGTTTGCTTATAACCACACAAATCCAAGCTGGTACCACTGCTGGTAGTGAGCGCAGAATTGCTGCCGATTGCATTGAGCGCACAAGCGCTGATCGTGCCGCTGCTAATCGTGGTGGCACCGCTATAGGTATTAGTGGCGCTCAAGGTCAGAGTACCGCTGCCGGTTTTGCTCAGAGCGACTGCAGCCGTGCCATCTTGTATGGTACCGGCGAAGCTGGTGGAGCTATTGTCGCTGCCAATGCTGAGTGTGGCCGCTGCCGTGGCGCTATTGGTGACCGTGCCAGCGCTGCCGGCGAGCGAACCGATGGCTTGGTCATAGCCGCCCACATCGAGGCTGGCACCGGCGACTGTGCTCAGTGCCGAGTTACTACCTAAGACATTCGCGGCCCCGCCGCGCAGTGTGCCGGCGCTGATGGCGGTAGCGCCGCTGTAGCTATTGCTGCCGCTGAGCGTGGTTGTGCCACTACCGATTTGGCTGAGACCACCGCTACCGCTGATGGCATTGGCGAGCGTGATGGCATCGCTGCGATTGAGGGCCAGGGTGGCATCGGTAATGACTGCACCGCTACCGAGGCTGCCGCTGCTGCCGCCGGCCCCGACTTGTAAGGTACCGGACCCTATTCGGGTGGTGCCGGTGTAGTTGTTGTTGCCAGCCAGCACCGTGGTGCCGGCTGCCGAGTTGGCGACATTGAGTGAAACGGGGCCACCAGCGGCATTGTCGCTGATGATGGAATTAATGCTGAGTACAGAAGTATGGCTGGCATTGCTCAGATTGAGCGTTGATGGCCCGGCAATACCTGCAGTCAGCACCCCTTGGTTAGGACTCTGGCCTACGGTCAAGGCTTGTGCGCCATTGGCCAAGGCAATCGTGCCGGTGGCGCTGTTGCTGGTATTGCTACCAAGGACCAAGGTATCACTAGGCGAATTGTGATTCATCGCCACGATTGTCGGCGCTGTGCTCTGTAACATCAGTAAAGATTGAATCGTCGTCGTGCTGCTGGTCAAATAATTCGGCCCCTGACTGGTGCCGCCATTGACTAAGCTGACCAATGCATTGCCGGCGGCAAGATTCGGTATCGCTACTTGGCCGACCGCAGGATCAGAATACACCGTCTGTACCGGGGCTTGCAGCGCCACGACATAATTGATGCCACCGAAACTTTGAATTGATGCAAAAGTTACGCCATTCCACAGTGAGCCACCGCCTAATTGAGTCTGAGCATTGTTGGCCCCGGCACTGGAGCTGGTGATGAAACGTGCACCCACTGTCACGCCAGTCGCGCCGACAAAATTGGTGCTACTGCTGGGATTGAGTGCACCGAGGTTGAGGTCGATATCGAGAGCCCCATTTTGAATAAATTTCAGCGTACCAGCATCGCTACCGGAATTGTTGACGGTACCACTCAAGCTTTGTATGACGCCATTGTTTTGTCCCGCCCGGCCAGTGACGACCAGCGTGCCGTTCTGTAACGTCAAGGCCGAACCCGCCGCCAAGATATTACTTGCCGGTGCGCCGACGGCAGAAAAATCCAAATTCAGCGTGCCGTCTTGTATCGTCGTGCCACCGCTATAAGTATTCGCAGCGCTCAGGCTGAGGGTGCCGCTACCGGTTTTGAGCAACGCCAAGCTGGCCGCGCCATCTTTGATGGTGCCGGCAAAACTGCCGGAGCTGTTATTGCCGCCGGTGTTGAGCACGGCTGCGCTGGCACCGCTATTGGTGACGGTACCGGCACTGCCGGACAGAGCGGCGATAGTTTGATTAAATCCGCCGAGGTCAAGTGTGGCACCGGCGGCGGTGCTGACGACCGAATTATTACTGAAAGCATTGACGGCAGCAGCGGCCAAGGTGCCGCCGCTAATCGTGGTGGCACCACTGTAAGTGTTGGTGCCGGAAAGGCTCAGGGTGGCGCTGCCGACTTTCGTCAACGCGATCGTGCCAGTGCCATCCGTGATATCGCCGGCGAATTGGCTGGCAGTATTATTGCCACCACTCGTGAGTACAACGCTGGCAGCGCCACTATTGGTGACCGTGCCGCCGGTGCCCGACAGCGAGCCCAGCGTTTGATGATAACCACCGAGATCAAGCGTCGTGCCGCTGGCGGTTTGTAGCGCCGAATTATTTCCGAGGGCATTGACGACACCGGCAATCAAGCTACCATGATTCAGAGTGGTGGCCCCGCTGTAAGTATTGTTGCCGGACAGAGTCAAACTGCCTCTGCCGGCTTTAGTCAAGCCAGTCGTCGCCGAGCCATCTTGCAGAATACCGGCGAAAGTGCCGGAACTGTTGTCGCCGCCCATCGTTAAGGCTGCGCCTGTTGCACCAGAGTTGGTGACGCTGCCGCCGCTGCCGACCAGCGAAGCGATGGTTTGGTTAAACCCACCGAGATCGAGAGTGGCACCGGCCACCGTGCTGACGGCCGAATTGCTGCTCCACGCATTGTTGGTCGCGGCGGCCAGCGTGCCAGCGGTAATCGTGGTGGTGCCGCTGTAGGTACTGCTGCCAGAGAGCGTCAGCGTGCCAGTGCCGGTTTTTGTCAAGGCCAGGCTGGCCGTGCCATCCTGTAGTATGCCGGCAAAGTTGCTGGCGGCATTATTTGCACCGCTAGTCAGCACGGCGGCAACGAGGCCATTGTTAGTCACACTGCCACCGCTGCCAGCGAGTGCAGCGACGCTTTGATTGAAGCCGCCCAGGTCGAGGATTGCACCGGATGCAATGTTCAAGGCCGAATTGCTGCTTAAGGTATTGGTGGCTGCAGCGGCCAGGGTGCCGGCGCTAATCGCGGTACTGCCGCTATAGGTATTGCTGCCGGACAGAGTCTGCGTACCGCTGCCAAGCTTGCTCAAAGAAACTTGGCCGACACCGTCGCTGATCACACCAGCAAAATTGTCCGTGCCGTTAGCGCTACCGGTGCTGAGCACGGCGGCAGTGCTACTGCTGTTAGTGACGGTACCGCCACTGCCATTCAAGGACGCGATAGCTTGGTTGAAGCCGGCCAGATCAAAGCTGCCAGCGGTGTTGGTAGTGAGGCCAGAACTGCTGGCAAAGGCATTACTGATGGCGGCGCTCAAGACGCCGCGGCTGAGCGTGGTTGCGCCGGTATAGCTATTGGCCGCCGCGAGGATGAGAGTGCCGCTGCCGTTTTGCGTCAAACTGCCCGTGCCGCTGATATTGTTGTTGAGCGTGATGCTGTCGCTACGATTGAATATCAGGCTGGCGTTATTGATGACGGCACCGCTGCCGAGCGAGCCGGAGCTGCTACCGGTACCGATTTGCAGCGTGCCGGCGTTGATGCTGGTCACACCGCTATAACTGTTGGCAGCAGTTAACGTTTGCGTGCCACTACCCACTTTCGTCAAACCTAGTGCGCCACTACCATTTTGTATCGTGCCGGCGTAAGTGCTGCTGGCATTGTTTGTACCCGTCGTCAGCACGGCCGCAGTCAGCCCGCCGTTCGTCACAATACCGCCGCTGCCGCTGAGCGCGGCGATGCTTTGATTGTAGCCGCCGACATTCAGGGTCGCACCAGCTACCGTGCTGAGCGCCGAACTACTGCTCAAGCTATTGAGAGCGCCGGCGGCCAAAGTGCCGGCGGCAATGGTGGTGTTGCCGCTATAAGTGTTGCTGCCGGACAGGGTCTGCGTGCCACTGCCACTCTTGGTCAGGGCCACACCGCCGCTACCGTCGCTTATCGTGCCGGCAAACGTGCTGGAGGCATTATTGTTACCGGTATTTAAGAGCGCTGAACTCGCGCCACTGTTGCTGACGTTGCCACTGCCGGCCAAGCTGCCGATGTTTTGATTGTAAGCAGCCAGATCGAGCGTCGTTCCGGCGTTGGCAGACAGCGCCGAGTTCGTGCCGAAGGCATTGATGATGTCGGCACGCAGTGTGCCTTGATTGAGTAAGGTAGCACCGCTATAAGTGTTCGCTGCGCTCAGCACTGTCACGCCGCTGCCATTTTGTAGCACAGCCCCGCTGCCGCTGATGGCGTTGGCGACGGTAGCTGTATCGCTGCGATTGAACGCGAGGCTGGCATTATTAGTCACACTGCCGCTGCCAAGTGAACCGCTGCTAGCACCCGCACCGATTTGCAGCGTGCCGGCATTGACTGTGGTCAGCCCAGTATAACTATTGGTCGCGCTCAGGATGCTGGTGCCGCTGCCCGCTTGGGTCAAACTGCCGCTGCCGCCAATGTCATTGGCGTAACTGGCGCTGTCACTGCGATTCAACACCAGGGCGGCGTTATTGGTCACAGCACCGGTACCGAGAGAACCACTGGTGCCGCCAGCACCGACCTGCAGCGTGCCGGCGCTGATCGTTGTCGGGCCACTATAAGTGTTGGGGCTGGTGTTGCTCAGAATGGTGGTGCCGCTGCCATCTTGCAATACACCGCCGCTGCCGCTGATCTGGTTGGCGACGCTCAGGCTGTCGCTGCGATTGAAGGCGAGGCTGCTGTTGTTGACGACATTACCCGTGCCAAGGGTACCGGCAGTGCTGCCAGCACCGACCTGTAGCGTACCGGCGCTGATTGTCGTGATGCCGCTGTAAGTGTTGGCGGCGGTCAAAATGGCGGTGCCAATGCCACTTTGCAGTAAATTGCCGGTGCCGCTGATCTGGTTGGCGACGTTCAGGCTGTCGCTGCGATTGAAAGCGAGGCTGCTATTATTGATGACAGTGCCAGTACCGAGGGTACCGGCAGTGCTGCCAGCGCCAACCTGTAGCGTGCCGGCGCTGATCGTCGTGGTGCCGCTGTAAGTGTTGGCACCGTCCAGTATGGCAGTACCAATTCCGTTTTGCAGTAAATTGCCGGTACCGCTGATCTGGTTGGCGACGTTCAGGCTGTTACTGCGATTGAAGGCGAGGCTGCTATTATTGATGACATTTCCAGTACCGAGGGTACCGGCAGTGCTGCCAGCGCCAACCTGCAAGGTGCCGGCGTTGATCGTCGTGGTGCCGCTGTAAGTGTTGGCACCGTCCAGTATGGCAGTACCAATTCCGTTTTGCAGTAAATTGCCAGTGCCGCTGATTTGGTTGGCCACGCTCAGGCTGTCGCTGCGATTGAAGGCGAGGCTGCTGTTGTTGACGACATTACCCGTGCCAAGGGTACCGGCAGTGCTGCCAGCACCGACCTGTAGTGTACCGGCGCTGATTGTCGTGATGCCGCTGTAAGTGTTGGCGGCGGTCAAAATGGCGGTGCCAATGCCATTTTGCAGTAAATTGCCAGTGCCGCTGATTTGGTTGGCGACGCTCAGGCTGTCGCTGCGATTGAAGGCGAGGCTGCCGTTATCGACGACACTACCAGTACCGAGGGTACCGGCAGTGCTGCCAGCACCGACCTGCAAGGTGCCGGCGCTGATGGTCGTCGTGCCGCTGTAAGTGTTGGCGCTGCTGTTGCTCAGAATGGTGGTGCCGCTACCATTTTGCAGTAAATTGCCGGTGCCGCTGATCTGGTTAGCGACGTTCAGGCTGTCGCTGCGATTGAAAGCGAGGCTGCCGTTATCGACGACACTGCCAGTACCGAGGGTGCCGGTAGTGCTGCCAGCACCGATCTGCAAGGTGCCGGCGCTGATCGTCGTGGTGCCGCTGTAAGTGTTGGCGGCGGTCAAAATGGCGCTGCCAATGCCATTTTGCAGTAAATTGCCAGTGCCGCTGATTTGGTTGGCGACGCTCAGGCTGTCACTGCGATTGAAGGCGAGGCTGCTACTATTGATGACATTGCCAGTACCGAGGGTACCGGCAGTGCTGCCAGCGCCAACCTGCAAGGTGCCGGCGTTGATCGTCGTGGTGCCGCTGTAAGTGTTGGCACCGTCCAATATGGCAGTGCCAATGCCACTTTGCAGTAAATTGCCAGTGCCGCTGATTTGGTTGGCCACGCTCAGGCTGTCGCTGCGATTGAAGGCGAGGCTGCTGTTGTTGACGACATTACCCGTGCCAAGGGTGCCGGCAGTGCTGCCAGCACCGACCTGTAGCGTACCGGCGCTGATTGTCGTGATGCCGCTGTAAGTGTTGGTGGCGGTCAAAATGGCGGTGCCAATGCCATTTTGCAGTAAATTGCCAGTGCTGCTGATCTGGTTGGCGACGCTCAGGCTGTCGCTGCGATTGAAGACAAGGCTGCTGTTGTTGACAACATTACCCGTGCCAAGGGTGCCGGCAGTGCTGCCAGCACCGACCTGCAAGGTGCCGGCGCTGATCGTCGTGGTGCCGCTGTACGTGTTGGCACCTGCCAGTATGGCGGTGCCAATACCATTTTGCAGTAAATTGCCGGTGCCGCTGATCTGGTTGGCGACGTTCAGGCTGTCGCTGCGATTGAAGGCGAGGCTGCTGTTGTTGACGACATTACCTGTGCCAAGGGTGCCGGCAGTGCTGCCAGCACCGACCTGCAAGGTGCCGGCGCTGATCGTCGTGGTGCCGCTGTAAGTGTTGGCGGCGGTCAAAATGGCGCTGCCAATGCCATTTTGCAGTAATTTGCCAGTGCCGCTGATTTGGTTGGCGACGCTCAGGCTGTCGCTGCGATTGAAAGCCAGGCTGCCGTTATCGACGACACTGCCAGTACCGAGGGTGCCGGCAGTGCTGCCAGCGCCAACCTGTAGCGTGCCGGCGCTGATCGTCGTGGTGCCGCTGTAAGTGTTGGCGGCGGTCAAAATGGCGGTGCCAATGCCATTTTGCAGTAATTTGCCAGTGCCGCTAATTTGGTTGGCGACGCTCAGGCTGTCGCTGCGATTGAAAGTGAGGCTGCCGTTATCGACGACACTGCCAGTACCGAGGGTGCCGGCAGTGCTGCCAGCGCCAACCTGCAGCGTGCCGGCGCTGATCGTCGTGGTGCCGCTGTAGGTATTGTTACCGCCCAGGATGGCGGTGCCGCTGCCATTTTGTAGTAAATTGCCAGTGCCGCTGATTTGGTTGGCGACGCTCAGACTGTCGCTGCGATTGAAGACGAGGCTGCTGTTATTGACGACATTGCCCGTGCCAAGGCTACCGATAGTAGTGCCATCGCCAACCTGCAAGGTACCGGCGCTGATTGTCGTGGTGCCGCTGTAAGTGTTGGCGTCAGCCAGAATGGTGGTGCCGCTACCAAGTTGCTTAAAGTCACCTGTGCCAATGATGGGATCGCTAAGCGTCGTGCTGTTATTGAGATTGATCGCCAAAGTCGCATTGTTAGTGACGGTACCGACGCCTAACACACCAGTCGAACCGCCGTTGCCGACTTGCAGCGTACCGCCAGTGATGGTGGTGCCATTATAGTCACCGATGATGTTGGGGGAGGTCAGGGTCGCAATGCCGGTACCGAGTTTGATCAGTGAACCACCGCTATTGCCCATGCCCACATTGATGTCGAGATCGCTGACGGCATCGCTGCCACGCGTGACGTCAAAGGTGATGGCGCTGGACCCATTCATATTGAGGTCGTTGGGCGAGGTGATGCTGTTTTTTGCGCCGCCATTAGTCTTGAAGATGATGCCTCGACCACCTTCGACCCAGTTGAGGGTGGCATTGCCGATGATGCTGCCACCACCATGGCTGTCAAAATTAAACGTGGTACTGAAGTCGTAGCGATTGGCACCACCGAAAGCATTGAGCAGCAAGCTGCTGCCGTTATTAATATTGATGCCGCTGCCGGAATAGTTGTTGACACCGTTGGTGTATAAGCCGAGCGAACCGGCATTGATATTGATCACCCCGGTGTAAGCGCTGGCATTGTTGAGAATGGTCAGGCCACTGCCGTTTTGATTGAGTGTGCCGCCGCCCCTGAGCTGATTGCCCATAGTATAGGTATCGCTACGCGCGAAGTTCAGTGTGCCGTTATTTTGAATGTTGCCGCGACCGAAAGTGCCGGAAGTCGCGTTGTTTCCCACTTGAACAATGCTGCCTGCGCCAATGGTGCTGGCACCGCTGAAGGTATTGGTGCCGCTCAAAATGATGGTCGAGGTTCCAGCGGTAGTCAGTGGGCCGGTGCCAGACAGCACAGAACCTATTGTCAGATTGCCGCCATTGGCGGTGATGAGGGTGCCGCCGGCCGACAGGCCTAAGGTCCCGCCCGTCAGTGTGTACGCCGTGTTGGAAGTTAAATTTCTGATATTGAGGGTGCCCGCCAGGGTGACCGTGTCACCGCCACCCGGCGCGGCGGCGGAAGCATTGAACACCGCATCATCGGTGCCGACATTGCTCCATGGTGCCCAGATGCTGCCGTTATACCATGTTGCCGTCGTGGTATCCCACGTTCCGCTGCCGCCTTGACCAGCGGCGTTGCCACTGGCGTACCAAATCAGCGCAGTGGCATGTACCGTCGGGTACGCCGAGAGTAGCGCGAGACAGGCAATTTTCAGTTGCAAAGTGAAGCGAGATTGCGCTGGCGTCGCAGCGCTCGCCGCCCGTCTGCCTTTGCCATGGGATTTGGTATTTTCAGAAACTGCTACCGAGGTGCCTGTCATTGCATTCCATATCGAGCGAAATATCCGGTTCATACCATATCCTTTTTAAACTGAATGAAATGGCATCGGAGTGTTGCAAGAGCGCTGGCAAAGGTCCGCTGTCACGAAAATTTGAGTTTCTATTTTGGCGTAATGTGTTATCTATTACATACGCACTCGATGGCAAATTCAAGGATGGCCGACACCTCAACTTAATATATTTTTAATATTCTCAAAAAAGCAACATTTTTTTTCCGCACGTCAATTGACTGAAAACAAGTGCGTACATAGGGGAAACTTTCGAGCTGAAATAGTGTTAGAAACCCAATTTTTTTGAGAAACTTTAAGGGAATAACACGCATTCAGCGGCGCCGCCACTGCCGCATTGTGGTTGGCAGTGGCAAGCGTCGGCAGCTTGGATCAGGAGGGGGGAGGGGAGTAACTCAGCCGCCGAGGTAGGCGGCAATCACTTGTGGGTTATTGAGTAAGTTGGCACCGCTATCATGCAAAACAATGGCACCATTTTCCAGCACATACGCTTGGCTGGAAATTTTCAAAGCCTGACGGACATTTTGTTCGACCAGCAAGACCGTCAAACCGGCACGATTGATTTCCCCGATTACCCGGAAAATTTCCTGCACCATCAAGGGTGCCAAGCCCATCGATGGTTCGTCGAGCAGCAATACTTTCGGCCGTGCCATGAGCGCGCGCGCAATCGCCAGCATTTGCTGTTCGCCGCCAGAGAGATTGCCGGCCAAGCCGGTTGCGCGACTCTTGAGTACCGGAAATAAGCTCAGTACCCAATCGAGGTCAGCACTAATGGCCGCCTTATCGTTGCGGGTGTAGGCACCGAGCGCCAAATTTTCACTGACCGTCAGCGTGCCTAAGATTGCTCGTCCTTCTGCCACCTGGACCACGCCGCGCCTGACGATGTGATGTGGCGCGAGCGTGCGCAAATCGCTTTCTTCCAACAGAATGCGTCCGGCCTGGGCGGCGATCAATCCTGAGATCGCCAGCAAGGTGGTGCTCTTGCCAGCCCCATTGGCACCAACCAAGGCGGTGATTTCACCTGGCATGAGCGCAAGTGAAATACCTTTGAGCGCTTCGATCTGACCGTAGGCGACGCGCAGTGCCTCTATGCGCAGTAAGGGCATCATGCCGCATCCTCCCGACCCAGATAGGCTTCAATCACCAGCGGATCAGTGCGTATTTGCGCAGGTGGGCCTTCGGCAATGATTTTGCCGAAATTCAGTACGGCGATGCGATCGCATAATTCCATTACAAAACGCATATCGTGCTCGATCATGAAAATGGCAAAGCCGCGATCCCGGATGTTTCGTATTTCTGTCATCAATTCAGTTTTTTCTGCCGGATTCATGCCCGCTACCGGCTCATCGAGCAACAGCAATTTCGGTTGCGTCGCCAGAGCGCGGGCAAATTCGAGCTTGCGTTGCTCACCATACGACAAATTGTTAGCCAACAGCGCCGCCTTGTGATCGAGCTTGACCCAACTGAGTAATTCTAATGCGCGCTCGCGCGCCTGTCGTTCCGCGGCGCGGAATGAGGGTAGGCTAAACAGGAGACCGGCAACCCCATAATTCAAATGCGCATGCATGCCGACGACGACGTTCTCCAATAAACTCATTTCCTTGAAGATACGGATATTTTGAAATGTCCGAGCAATCCCGAGGCCGGTAATCTGGTGCGGTGCGACCTGGCTCAGATCCTCACCATTGAAACTGATCATTCCGGCAGTCGGCCGCAGCAAGCCGGTGATCAAATTAACGATAGTCGTTTTACCGGCACCGTTGGGCCCGATCAAGCCGTAAATACTACCGACAGGCATGTTGAAACTGACATCTTGCAATACCTGCAAGCCGCCGAAATGTTTGCTGACTGAAGCTAATGCGAGCATTCAAGCTCCCTCTGACAAAGATTTTTTAGTGGCAGCACGCATAGCGCTGCGCCATTGCCGCAAGCGGGCCGGATCCCATATGCCCTTAGGTAAATACAGAATGACAATGATAAGAATGAGGCCGTTAGCAGCGAGCCGGTAATCTTTCAAACCATGCATGAGCTCGGGCAAAATGCTCAAAGTACTGCTGCCAATCAGCGGGCCGAGCAGGCTGGCCGTGCCACCGAACACGGCCATGGTTAAAATATCGACCGCATTTTCAAAACCGTAATTGCCCGGACCTATCGTGAACGTGTAATGGGCATTGAGGCCGCCAGCCAGCCCGGCGATCATGGCCCCGAGTACAAAGGCGAGCAGCTTATACGCGGCCACATTCACCCCCATCAGGCGAGCTGCGATCTCATCTTCTTTAATCGCCTCAAACGCCCGACCGACCTTGGATGCGCGCAAGCGCGCCAACAACAGCAACACCAGCACCAAAGCCAACATGATGTGATACCACTCGGTTTTTAGCTCGATACCGTTCAAACCCATAGGGCCGCCGGTAAAATTCAAGTTGAGCACGATCACTCGCACCACTTCGCCGAAGCCCAAGGTTGCCATCGCCAGATACACGCCCGACAGACGCAAGGTCGGAATACCGATCAGACACGCCACCAGCGCCGGTGCCGCTGCAGCGGCGGCCAGCGCGAGTGGAAATGGCAAGGCCGTCTGCATGGTAATCAGTGCGGCGGTATAGGCACCGATACCCATGAAGGCGGCATTCGCCAGCGACAACAAGCCGCAGGAAAGTGTCAGGTAAATCGACAGCGCCAGCAGAGCATTGATGCCTATGCCGAAAATCACGCTGCTGTAGATTGCCCAAAATCCATCAAACCATTCCGCCATCATCCCGCCTTTCTTTCTGAAGTTTTGCCGAACATGCCGGCTGGCTTGAACAATAAGATTAAAAATAATAAACCGAAGGCGACGGCATCGCGAAAATCGCTGGACAGATACGCCACCGTCATGACTTCGGCAAAGCCGAGGAACAGGCCACCGAGCAAGGCACCACGGATGTCACCCATGCCACCCAAGATGATGACGGCAATGCCCTTATGCAGCATCGGTTGCCCCATGAAGGGAGAAATCGCATTGAAAGACAGCCCGACCAGCACACCGGCCGCCCCACCGAGTGCCGCTGCGGCAAAAGAAGTGAGAAAAAACAAGCCCTCAACATTAATGCCGAGCAAATACGCGGCTTTCGGCGATTCGGCAATCGCCCGCAGCGCCCGCCCCAACTGCGTGCGGCGCATGACGAGCAGTAAGGCCAGCATCAAGACAAAAGAAATCACTACAATCGCCAGTTGCACTGCCGTTAAATGCACATTTCCTAAGCTAAAACTGTCTTCGGGGATCGTGCCGAAGGGGAAGCGTTGATTCTCTGCGCCGAACCAGCCTTGGGAAATATTCGTGATCATGATCGCCACGCCTATGGTCGCAATCATCGGCGCCAAATGCGGTGCCGAGCGCTTGCGTAACGGCCGCAGCACCAGAAAGTCGACCGCTACACCGATGCTGCCACAAGCGAGCATGGCCAACACCATCGCCAACCACAAGGACAGATGAAAATAAGTGATCAGCAACAGCGCGATATAGCTGCCAAGCATGAAAATCGCACCATGCGACAAATTGATCACGCCGAGCACGCCGAAAATAAGAGTGAAGCCGAGCGCGAAGAGCGCGTACACGCTGCCTAGCGAGAGCGCATTGATCAGTTGTTGTTCGAACATGGTGTTCCAGACAGAGTAAGGGCGGACGTTACGCAATGAGCAAAATAATATTCTGCTGCATCATAGATAAACACGAATAATAATCAATAGGCAGCACCAATATACGCGCGAAAAACAACAATTGGGCGATCAGTAAACATTCTTTTCGAGCAGCCGGCGCGTCTCGCTGGCACTCAGTGCGCTGTGTTTTGCCGTGTTTAGTACTAATCCCATTCATGTGATGTAAAAAATCAGACCTGTCTGATTTTCATGGCGATACCAACTGCGTATCGTAGATCAATGATGAAACAATCGAGTCCACGGCATGGATTGTTTTCATGGACGACGGAAAAACTCTAATAGGATCACAAAACAATGACTTTTTTTACCCCCAAAAACCTGCTCAAGCTCACCGCCATCATGGGCTCTGCCAGCTTGCTCGTCGCCTGTGGTGGTGGCGGTGGTGGCAACACCATAGACAGCCGCTTTCCTGTTGGCGAAGCTACCTATAATCTTTTAGATACTTACCAGCAGAAAAATTTGCGGATTACCGGCACGTCTGACCGGAATGGCTACTCGACTGGGCTGTCGGGCTCGGTCAATTGGTCGCAAGATGCGCTGCGTGCGCAATCTTACTTCAACGGCATCCCGGCGTGGGAACAAAGCACCCGAGTCAGCGGCTCTATGTATGAGGGTAATTATTACCAGCAAGTGTATAACAACGTGATTCACTATGTGGATGGGCAACGCAAGCCGCTAGGCTACAGTGACGATAGAAACTATTGCGTAGTAACAAGTTCTGCGCCTATCCCTGAGTATTTACATCCGGGTGAGGGCCTTGTGTATGCAAATTACCGCTGTTACAGCGATGCCAGCATGCGCTATCAGACCGGCACGCTGAGCAGCAGCTATGTACTCGGTGACGGGCCCTCACTGTTCGAAGCCAACTTGGCACATATCGAAACCTTCAACAAAATCGGCCAGGGTGCCCCCGATGTGACGCAAACCAATTACGTGATCAATTTATCTGGCGACACTTACTTCGATTCCGTCACCATCAATCGGCACGAGGATCGTTACAACGCATCGATCGTGTACGCGCCTTGATGGTGAGTCGTAGGGTGGCTGCAGCTTAAGTCCCAGTGCTGCCGAACCAGCAGCACTGGGAATGGTCAATGCTGTAGCCGTACTAAAATTTCGAATATGCAGATTGCACACAAATTTTTATTAAAAATGAAATTCAATTAGACAAGTCCCGTATCGTCACCTATATTTTCTAAGGAGCCCCTGCTTGCATTGAGGTGCGGTCTTGAAACTAAGCTATTTATCCCATGGAGGCGAACATGAAAAAAATGTGGATGTTGTTAACCCTGAGTTTGATGAGTACTCTCGCACTGGCTCAGCACGGTGGCTGGAGTTACGAGGGCGAAACCGGGCCTGAGCATTGGGCCAAGCTGTCGCCAGAGTCGGCCGACTGTGGCGGTAAGAATCAATCACCGGTGGATTTACATGGTTTCGTCAAGGCACAGTTGGTTCCGATCGCCTTCAATTATCATGCTGGCGCGAATGAAATGATCAACAACGGCCATACGATACAAGTCAATTATCTCGAAGGTAGCCAAATAAAAATTGACGACATGAAATTTGCACTCAAGCAATTTCATTTTCATGCACCGGCGGAAAATTTGATCATGGGGAAATCCTACCCACTCGAAGCGCACTTTGTACATGCGGCAGACGATGGTGAACTCGTGGTGATCGCCTTGATGTTTAAGGTGGGCGCTGAAAATGCAGCGCTGAATAAATTGTGGCCATCGATGCCAGCCGAAAAAGGACAAAAAAACACCCTTCCAGCTCTGTTTGCCGCGGCCGATTTAATGCCGAAACAAAAAGACTACTACCGCTTTGAGGGTTCCTTGACCACTCCACCCTGTACCGAAGGAGTGCGCTGGTTAGTGCTCAAACACCCGGTTGAAGCATCGGCCAAGCAAATCGAAAACTTTTCTCGGCATTTGGAGCACGCGAATAATCGGCCTGTGCAGCCAACTAACGCCAGGGTGATTTTGAACTGAGTCGCCTGACGATGCAGTAATGCGGGCTGCAGCCCGCATTACTGATTACTTCAATAAAATGAATTTCCCGCCTTTAGCAATATTTACGATCGCATCCTGCTGTGCATCATAGCCAACTTCTTTGCCATCCTTACTCACCGGGCGACGGAAGGCGAATTTGCCAGTTGCTCCTTCGAATTTCACTGCCGGTAAAGCCAGGCGCAGCGCCAATCTGTCTTTTTCCAAATTGCCACTCAACTTGACTGTCTTGAGTGCTTCGGCCACGATATACATGGCATCGTAAGCTTGGGCGGCGAATTGATCGGGCTCGCTGCCATAACGCGCTTTGTAGGCGGCGATGAACTGGGTATTGGCCGGTGCCGTGTTTTCTGCCGACCACGGACTGCCCATCAAGGTTTGATCGGCCGCGTCTTTGGCAATCTCAAACAGCTTAGGCGAATTGAAGCCGTTGCCGCCGATAAAAACTTGCTTCATGCCGAGTGAACGGGTTTGTAAAATGATGTTGGCCGCTTCTTCTGCCAAACAAGAACAGACGATGGCATCGGGATTCGCTGCCTTAATCTTGGTCAGTTGCGCTTTAAAATCAACATCGCCTTTGGCATAGGTTTCGGTTTCCGTGACCGCTATTTTCTGCTCACTTAACGCAGTTTTGAAGACATCGTAGCCGCTTTTGGTAAAGGCATCATCGTTACCGTAGATGATCGCGACCTTCTTGATATTGAACTGTTTCACCGCTGCTTTCACTGTCACCGGCAAGACATCGGCTTCCATGACCGAGTTGCGGAACACGAAAGGCCCCATGGCCGTGATGCCATCGGCCGTATTGCTGGTGCCGAACACCACGGTTTTGCTGGCATTGGCGATAGGATCGGCAGCGAATGCAGAATTCGATAGGGTAGGGCCGAAGGCCATCAGTACTTTATGCTGAAAAATTAATTTCTTGAAGGCATTAATGGCTTCTTCTTTCTTGCCCTGTTCATCCTCAATCACCAGAATGAGCTTATTGCCATTGACGCCGCCTTTGGCATTGATGCTATCAGCCGCCAGCACGAAGCCATTTTTGATCGCGCTACCGTATTTAGCGGCCGGACCGGATAGGGCTTCGGCGACACCAATTTGGAGGTCGACGGCATGAGAAAGGGTGGCGCAACCGAAAAGGGCGGCGCTCAGTGCAAGATGAAGCTGGCGTGACATGGAATCTCCGTTTTTATCGTTTTTGCTCAATTGGCTCAAAGAGTGTAGGGCCAGACACGGCGGGCGGCAATCAAAAACAGCGATTTTTTTGCCGCCGCGCCAATCAATTGTCGTCTTACTCCAGCGGCAGCAATTTTTGACGTGCTCTGGCGATCGCAGCACGGACTTGCTTAGGTGCTGTGCCACCGACGTGATCGCGCGCGGCTACCGAGCCTTCCAAAGTCAATACCTCGTAAATGTCGGCCTCGACCAAGGCGGAATAGGTTTGCAATTCCGCCAGCGGCATATCACTGAGGTCGCAAGCACGTTCCACGCAGGTACGTACCGCATGCGCAACAGCTTCGTGGGCGTCACGGAACGGCAAGCCTTTTTTGACCAGATAATCGGCCAAGTCGGTTGCCGTGGCATAGCCTTGCAAGGCGGCGGCGCGCATGGCCTCGGGTTTGACGCTGATGCCGCCAGCCATGTCCGCAAAAATACGCAAGGTATCGACCAGCGTATCGACGGTATCGAACAAGGGTTCTTTATCCTCTTGATTATCTTTGTTGTAGGCCAAAGGCTGGCCCTTCATCAGCGTGAGCAGGGCGATCAAATGGCCATTGACGCGGCCGGTTTTGCCGCGCGCCAATTCCGGCACGTCCGGGTTTTTCTTTTGCGGCATGATCGACGAGCCGGTGCAGAAACGGTCGGCGATATCGATGAAGCCTATGCGTGGGCTCATCCAAATGACCAATTCTTCCGACATCCGCGAAATATGCGTCATTACCAAGGCGGCAGCAGCGCAAAATTCAATCGCGAAATCGCGATCTGATACGGCATCGAGTGAATTTTGACAAACCTCATCAAAGCCGAGCGTGCGTGCGACACGTTCGCGGTCGATTGGGAAAGTCGTGCCAGCCAAGGCGGCGGCACCGAGTGGCAAGCGATTGACACGTTTGCGGCAATCTTGCATGCGCTCGGTATCGCGGCCAAACATTTCTACATAGGCCAGAATGTGATGGCCGAAAGTGATCGGTTGTGCCACTTGCATATGGGTAAAGCCAGGCATGATTGTTTCGGCATTTTTTTCCGCCAAATCGAGCAGCGCGCTGCGCAAAGCGGTGAGCAAGACGACGATATTGTCTATGGCGGCGCGCAAGTACAGGCGGATATCGGTGGCCACCTGATCATTGCGCGAACGGCCGGTATGTAAGCGTTTGCCGGCATCACCAACGAGTTCGGTCAGGCGTTTTTCTATGTTCAGATGCACGTCTTCGAGGTCGAGCAGCCATTCGAACTGACCACTGTCAATTTCCGCTTTGATTTGCTGCATGCCGCGGCAAATATCGGCGTAATCCTGGGCCGTGATGATCTGTTGCGCGCTGAGCATTTCGGCGTGCGCCAGCGAGCCTTCGATATCCACAGCGGCCATGCGATTATCGAAAAACACCGAGGCCGTATAGCGCTTGACCAGATCGGACACCGGTTCAGAGAAGCGGGCAGACCATGCCTCGGTTTTTTTTTGGAATTGTGATGTCATGATGAAATAATTAGCGGTTGAGGCGAAAATGGTAATGAATTGACCAGGCGTTTGCAAGGAATTGCCTCGATTATAAAACAATGAACCCTGTTTGCCTTTGTAAATAAAGCCTGTGAAGCGCAATAAGCGGCGCATGGGCCGCGTTTGAGTTTCCTCAAGCCGCCAAGCGGATCTTGATTTATTTTTCTTCACTGAGCGTTTTCTACCGCAAAGGTGAAGCATGACTGTGCCCAGGGTTTTTATCATTGCCAATGTCGTCACGGAGCGGCAAAGCGTGTTTGCCAGATTGGCAGCACTGCCGGCTCAGGGTCGCCATCTCATTGTCGGCGCTGCCCATAGCACCGATATCGGCTTGACAGAAATCCGGCTACTGCGACCGGAAATCGTGGTGGCTGTTGCCAACGTCGCTGCGGTGCAGCGCTTGCATGCACAACTGCGCCACATGATGGCAGTAGTGCCAAACGTGATTGGCTGTCAGGCCGACGGCAGTTGCGTGGTTTTTCCGGCGGCACCCAGCGGCGCGCTGCCATCTGGCCCGGTCAGCATACATCTGCACAATCTGTGTGCTGCCATAATCTATGTGCGAGAACGTGCGCGCGCGAAGGGCGCGCCGGTGCGCGATTTCTTTTCCGTCATTGAGCATCGTCGCCATGTGCTGGTGCCGGTGCGCGAAGTGTTGTTTTTGCAGGCGGGCTTCAAATACGTCAGCATTGCCACGCGGGAGAAGGAATTTCTAACCGAAGAATCGCTCATCACGCTGGAGCGCGAAATGCCCGATCACTTCATTCGCTTGCACAGAAATACTCTGGTAGCACGCAGTGCGGTGCTCGGCATCGAACGCGGCAATCGTTTTTGTGATGTTGGTACGCCGACTGAGCATGTCAGCACATTTTGGCAAGTCGTGGTATCTGGTTCCGAACAACGCTTGCGCGTGTCACGGCGGCGGTGGCAGCAGATCAGCAAGCTGCTGCGCTGAGTGCTTCAACGCCAAATCGGCAAGCCATTGATATCGGTATTCTCGTCATTGATCCAAGCTGGCAAGCCGCTGGTATCGGTCATGCCGAAATCGGCCAACAGATTCAATTGCTCTTGCTTTGCCATTTTCCCATGGCCCGCTTTGCGGGTAGATTTTCTCGTTTCGGCAACGGCAGGGGGCAGGATGTTCAAGCCGGGCAGTTCCAGCGTGGACTTATCTTTATTATCTTTCATCAGTCTCTATGGGGCGAAAATCTCAACGCGAATACGCAAAAAATGTGCGCAATCGAGCGCTGCAAGGCCGTAGATTATACCGGATTCCCCACCCCCGCGGCGCTCGTCCTGCACGATTCAAGCTACAGCGACATCGCCGCTCGTTGTGCCATCAGCGCCCGCCAGCGCTGTACATGCGGGTAGCGTTCATCGGCTTTGAATTTCACCACGCGCGCGAAGTCCACGGCCACCACGGCGGTGATGTCGACCAAACTGAAGCGCTTGGTGGCGATGAACTCGCGGTTTTCCAGGTGAGTGTTGAGGCTAAGGAAAAATTGCTGGATCCGTGCCAAACCGCGTTCGGCCAAGGCGGGAATTTGCTCGTAGTTAACGGGCCCTGGCAAGGCGCGTTGCTTCATCGCTGGGGCACTGTTGCGCAAGGCCTCGGCCACCGCGAGCAAGCCTTCAAATTCCACCCGCCAATTCCAACTGGCAATCTCGGCTTTTTCTTCCGCCGTGATTCCCATCAATGCCGGGGCTGGATAGACGGCTTCCAGATACGCGCTGATGCCGGCATTGTCAGTCAGTATGATGCCGCTTTCGGTTTTCAAAGCCGGCACCGTCGACAGAGGATTGATGAGTTGAAAAGCCGGGCTCAGTTGTTCGCCCTGGCGCAAGTCGACCGCTATCGTCTCGTAGTGCGCGCCTTTTTCGGCCAGTAGAATGCGCGCGCGACGTGGGCTCGGTGCCGTGCTACAGTCGTAAAAAGTCATCATAGTTTGTCCTGCGTCTTGGTATCAAAATCTTTGGCATCGTGGCGCTCGTGTAATTGGCTGGCCGGATCACCAAACACACGATTCACCATGCGTCCACGTTTTACCGCTGGACGCTGAGCGATTTGATCGGTCCAGCGCAGCACATTGGTATAGTCTTGAACTTGCAAGAATTCTCCGGCATCGTACAATTGTCCCTTCGCCAAACTGCCATACCAAGGCCAGATCGCCATATCGGCAATACTGTATTCGTCGCCGGCGATATATTCGGTCTCGGCCAAGCGGCGGTCGAGTACGTCCATTTGCCTTTTTACTTCCATGGCATAACGGTCTATCGCGTAGCCGATTTTCTCCGGCGCATACGCGTAAAAATGTCCAAAACCGCCACCGAGAAATGGCGCGCTACCCATTTGCCAAAACAACCAAGACAGGCACTCGGCCCGCGCCGCGCCGCCGGAGGGTAGAAAAGCAGAAAATTTTTCGGCCAGATACATCAAAATCGCGCCTGACTCAAAGATGCGGACTGGGCTGGAATCGCTGCGGTCAACCAGCACCGGAATTTTTGAATTCGGATTGATCTCCGTGTACCCGCTGCCGAATTGATCGCCCTCACTGATATTGATCAGCCAAGCATCATACTCGGCACCGCTATGCCCAGCCGCCAGCAATTCTTCCAGCAATACCGTTACCTTGACGCCATTTGGTGTGCCGAGCGAATACAGTTGCAGCGGATGTGCGCCCACCGGCAAGATGCGCGTATGTGTGGGGCCGGCAATGGGTCGATTGATATTGGCGAAGCGCCCGGTGGCGAGCTCTGGGGGTGTCCATATTTTTGCCGGGGTGTAAGTCGACGATTGATTCATAGTGTCGCTGCCTTTATGCACGTGAATGATGAGTGATCAGCTTAAATAGCATGCAAGCTGATCTCCGCTGATACCTAATCCCAAGCGAGCTCGGGAATTTCTCCCAAGCCTTTGAATACAGGTTTGGAAAACCAATACCCCTGCATTAAGTCAATCCCAGATGCTCTCAGGAAATCTCTTTCAGGACGCGTTTCTACGCCCTCGGCCAGGATCTGTATGTCTAAAGTCTTGCAAATGCTGACTAAGCCATTGACGATAGCTTGTCTTGGCAGATTATCGTCAATCCCGCGTACTAAATCCATATCAATTTTAATGATATCGGGCTGGTATTCGGATAATAAATTGAGTCCGGCATAACCGGCACCAAAGTCATCAATCGCAGTATGAAAACCAAAGCGTCGGTACTCCCTGAAAATATTCACCAGATGCGGACGATCTTCGATGCGTTCACCTTCAGTGACCTCGAAGATAATCCTCTCTATCGGGAAATTGAACTTGGTCGCCGCTTCAAAGGTAGTGCGAATACACACTTCGGGACGGTAGATCGCATTCGGCAGGAAATTAATTGACAGCAACTCTTGCATATTCAGGCGAGCCGCACCCTCGATTGCTTTTGAGCGGCAAAGTTGATCAAATCGATAGCGATTGCTATCATTAATTTTGGCTAAAACAGACGCCGCCGACTCGCCATTTGGGCCACGCACCAGTGCTTCATGCGCATAGATGCTGCGAGTAGATAACTTAACAATTGGCTGGTAAGCATACTCAAACTCAAAATCGAAGGGTTCACCGTTTTGACAACCAGCGCATGCTTTGGCCAAGCTCGCTTGATCTGGCAAGCTATTCATGTCCCCTCGATATGACAAATCAGGGTGAATTTGAATCATCGCTATGCCTCCATTTCTGTATCAGAATTAAAACCAAGCACCGTTGCAAAATAAGCCAACTGTCACGTCGATAGGTTCATTATTCGTTTTGGCGATTTTATGTATTTCTTGTAGGTCTACGAGAGACAGCTTGCGAGTGGCTTGACTAATACAAATTAATTGTTTTATTGACACGTCTATCCTATAGGGTAGGTTTTTCGGTGCTTTGATGGTACTCCGAAATACCTGGGCGTGTTGAATTTAGGAAATGTTTGATGGGGCAGGTGCGTTTGGCAGGAACGCGGCTACGGGCGCTTGTGGTGATGATCTGGTAAAGGCCGCAAGCGCTCAGCCTGTCGCAGGCGCGCAGCAGCGGCGTGCGAATCATGGAATAATGGCAGCCTAACCACCACCGAGTCGGCAGCGCTGCCGCGCCTGCCCATGCCTTTTCGCTCCCTGTTTTCGCTGTTTGCGTATGCCGCATTCGGTTTCCCTTTAGCCCTTGTGGCGCTGCCGGTGTATGTCTATGTGCCGCAATTTTATGTGCAACGCTATGGCATGTCGCTAGGCTTGATTGGTGCGGCCTTGCTGGTTTCACGCTTGGCCGACGCTTGCTTCGACCCTTGGATCGGCGCGCAGATCGACCGTCGTGCGGCAGGACATGGCTTCGGGCGCTATATCGTGATCGGTTTACCTTTTTTGGCGGGGGGATTTTTTGCCTTATTTCACCCGCCAGAAGTCAGTATTGGCTTGGTCTATGTCTGGTTTTTTGCCAGTTTGTTACTGGTGTATGCGGGGCTGAGTCTGGCCAGCATCGCCTTTCAAAGCTGGGGTGCGGCCTTGACCCAGGCACCGGGATTGCGCCTGCGCTTGACGGCCGCCCGTGAATTCTGCGGTTTATTTGGTGTAATTTGCGCCGCTGGCTTGGCCCAGCTTGGGGATATCGACTGGCTCAGCGCCGTCTTTTTACTCAGTTTGGGTTTGACTGCCGCACTGCTGTTACGTTATACCCCGACGATAAGCAATGACCAGCGCGCACAAGCAGCTTCACTGACTTGGTCGCAGTTACTGGGCGGGCGCAGCTTTCGCGTCTTGCTGACCGTATTCATTATCAACGGCATTGCTGCTGCCATTCCGGCCACACTGTTTCTGTTTTTTACTAAAGACAAACTGCAGCTCGGTGCGTATGCCGGGTATTTGTTGCTCGCGTATTTTCTTGCCGCAGCACTGTCGATGCCGCTCTGGTTACGCGCTGCTGCGCTCTGGGGGGAGCAGCGTACTTGGCTGATCGCCATGCTGGCCTCGGTGGCCAGTTTCATTTGGGTGTATGGCTTGCAAGCCGGCGACTTGACTGGATTTGTGGTGATTTGCCTGATTTCCGGCATGAGTTTAGGTGCTGATCTGGCTTTACCTCCAGCCTTACTGGCTGCCTTGATTCACCGTGCCGGTCACAGCGGACGATATGAGGGGAGTTATTTCGGTGCCTGGAATTGGGCGGCAAAAATGAATTTAGCCTTGGCCGCCGGGATCTCTTTGCCGCTGCTTGATTACTTCGGTTACCGCCCCG
This sequence comes from Undibacterium sp. 5I2, assembly GCF_035019605.1. Taxonomy (NCBI): domain Bacteria; kingdom Pseudomonadati; phylum Pseudomonadota; class Betaproteobacteria; order Burkholderiales; family Oxalobacteraceae; genus Undibacterium; species Undibacterium sp. 5I2. Next base: position 60,478 of record NZ_JASJVS010000007.1, read on the forward strand.
ACAGCATGGTGCCGGCGGCCTTACAAATTCTGACGCTCGGCTATGCACTGTTGCCCTGCCTGTTAAAAGGCATTGCTGCGGCGATTCTTTGGCGCATTCCGCTGCACCCAGTGCGCGAATAAACACGGCGTGGCGCGCTATTTCCACAGTATAAGGTAAAAAAAGGTTAAAATAATTTCTTATCATAAATTATATGCCTTAATGCAATGGCTGTAAAGCAAATTATTGATTTTTTTTGCCACTTCGCATATTGCCTTCGCCAACGGAGAAATTGAATGACCCAGCTTGAGTATGAAAAAGTAAATGGTGGAATAGCCCGCGTGCCTGATATGTTTAATCAAATCAATCTGATGAGCATGCCTGAGTTACAGCAGTGGTTGCAAGACGAGACGCACGCAACCCCTTTGATGCGCCAGAATTTGGCGGAAGATTTTGTTGAGGAAGCACGCTTCTTCCATTCTGATGCGAAGAATTTCAGCTTGGTGTTGGGCTTGTTACGTAAAGCCGTGTTGTTGGCGCCGGCGATATTGACCCCTTACTTCTATCTATGGCAATTTTTGGAAGCCGATCAAGTTGCACCGACAGAAATCGAACATATCTTGAGGCGTGTCGTTCGTGATGATGGGCAATCACAGCCACGCTCTATCGCCTACATAGAAGGTTTGCTCAATGGCGTCTATTCTTTTTTGCAGCAATTCAATCATGCTGATGCCGTTGATCAAGTCAGTGAGCGTGCGGTCTTGCATCTGGCGGATGATTTGAGTTATGAAGATATTTTTTACATCGATTCGCTGCAGCAAGTCCATTTCCTCGGACGCATAGATGAGCCGCGCTTGATCTACTCCTCATGGCAGCACAGCAGTTTGTCGCCGGGCGCCCAGACGATTGCCGAAGAAATTATGAAACGCGGCAAAGACAATCGCATTATTCATCACTGTGGCACGGCGCTGACCGTTACTTCGCGCGCGATTTTCGGGCCGGCGATCGATACCCTGTTACTCAATCAAATTATCGTCCATATCGTGCTGAAACACGCGGTGTTTCGTGCCGCCGTCGATACCGCGGTGGAAATTGGCCCTGGCTCGGGGTTTTTGATGTTGACGACGGCGCGTTTGCTGGCCGGTCGAGAGGGGGTACGTTGTTTTGGCTTCGATATTGCTCCTACGGCTTGTCATCACTCGCGCCATGCCAGCAGCTTATTGACCACCGAACTCATCGCAGCCGGACAAATCGCGCCGACCATCAGTATTGTCGAAGATGGTGCCGGCTTGCTGCGCTTTGCCGATGGGGAGGTTGATTTTCTCTACACCAATCCGCCGTATATTCCTCGGCCACCATCCGGTGAGCGCGATGTCTATGGGGCTATTGAGGGGGTCAGTATTTACCAAGAATTGCTGCTGCATGCAGGGCCGCGGGTGCTGAACCGTCAGCGCGGCGTCGCCTTACTGCTGTATTCTTCGCTGACCAACGAGGTGCTACAGGAATTATTACGCAGCACGCCCTTATGTCATGAACTGGTTGGGCCGGAGCTGACGGTGCCACTCGATTTGCATGAAGTGTTGGCAGATCCAGCTTGGTCGGCCGATTTGCGGCGTAACCGCGGCTTGATACGCAACTATACCGGCGACGGTAAAGTGCGGCATCACAGCTTGCGTGTGCTGGCTCTTTACTGGCCCGAGAACGTATTGCGCCAAGAGAATGGGCGGATTTTTTCTTAAACCCGCTTCAGCGCAGGATTTTCTCGGTGAATTCTGGTGCCGCCGCCAGATGCATTTTCAAGAGCGTCGACACGCGCGTGCCATAGTTCTCTGAGACGATGCAAGGTGAGGAGAGCAGGCGTTCCATTTCTATGGAAATGCCGGTATCAGGTAAGCGACAATCAGGTGCTTGCGTGGTATTGCCGAGCATTTCGAAGAAGGCATCGGTCGGTGCCAATTGGCACAACAAGCTGGCGAATTCAGCCTTGGTTCGTATCACTTTATGCCAACAGGTATCGAGCGCGGCATTCGAGACGCCGTAAATGCCCGGTGCCAACGGCACCCCGTTACGCGCGTCATCGCCGTGACGATTGGAAAACCAAATCAACTCCCGGCCGTCACCGAGCAGTAAATTGAATCCATTATGCAAGTCAGGCTGGGTTCGCAAGAGTGCGACATATTCCTGCGCCGTACCGGGAAAATTCAGAAAGTCGACCACCAAATCGCCGCGCGAAGGAGCATTGCTGCGCTTTTCTTCCGGCGCACGAATATTCGTGACGGCCGCGAATTTTTCCGCTGGCAGCGCTGGTGCGGCACTCTGTATGCCTAGCCAAGTGCCACCGGAACGCAGATCACGCCCGGCAAAAATATGCGGGTGATCTTGCCACCAAGCGGCGGGGGCGGCCGGACGCTCGTAAAACTCATCGCGATTCGCAGCGAGCAACAGGGGCGTGCAGGGCAAAATTTTCCAAGCAAAAACAATTAGGCACATACGTCGACATTCAAAAAGTATTCAGCATGACGACCACTGTACTGCAAATCGGGCAAAGCTGTTTGCGCCAACAATTCGGCCAGTTGTATGCTCCAGTCTGGACTGACCTCATGGTAAATTTCCATCCAAGTATGCAGGCCTTCGCTATCGTGCGGCCGGCGCTGCAATTCCATGCTGCGGCCAGTATGCTGCAGCAGCAAACGCTGCAGCAGCGCTTCGGCGGCAAGCACGCGCGCCTCATCGGCCACGCGCGTTTTAAAATAGATATAGCATTCCATTGGTGGCGCTATCCTCAGCGTGTGATGTCGGCAATTTCATACGGCAAACTCAACATCTGTGCCAGTGGGCCGGCCGGACTGCCGCAATGGATCTGGCCCTCTTGTTGGTCGGCCAAAGTCATTTCCAGCAAAGCCAAACTACGGCTGGCATCGAGTGCTTCAACATTGACGATCGCACCGCAGGGCTGATCGGCCGCACCAGCCTTGAATAACTCGTCGCCGGCAGCGAGACCGACCCCGCTGATTTCGGCCAGGATAGTGCGCCGTTTCAGCTTGCCCAGATACTGGCTGCGCGCGACGATTTCTTGTCCCGGGTAGCAGCCTTTTCTGAAGTTGACGCCGCCGATAAGCTCGAAATTCACCATTTGCGGCACGAATTTTTCGCTGGTCAGTGCATTGATCGTGGCGATGCCGGCGCTGATTTCACTTAAATTCCAATCGGCGCTGTTGGTCACCGTCAGCGTCGTTTGCAATGTGCTCCAAGCCGCGTCGGCCAAGGCGAGCGGACACCACCATTGGTAGCGTGCGACGCCAGCGGCATCCGGGCAGCGCAGCAGGGTGCCGTAGTCATTGCTGACGTGCAGATCGCTGGCACTCGGCAAGACTGGAAACCAGTTTTGCAAGGCTGTCGCCGCAGCGCTGCCACCAAGGCCGAAACACACGGTGCTCGCGCTGATATCGGTGAGCTTGGCTTGCGCGCGCATGATGAACATGCTTAAGCGTTTTTGCACGGCAGCGAGCAGCGACTGTGACAGTTGCAGATGGATGAAGTCGCCGACGCGCCAATACACCAAACTGGCTGACATCCGCCCTTTAGGTGTGCAGTAGGCGGCACGCCGCACCGCCGTCGGTGTCAGGTTTTCGACGTCATTACTGAGTTGATTGTGCAGAAATTTGGCCGCATCGGCACCGCTGGCTTGCAGCAAACCGTGCTCGCCGAGCACGCTGACGAAGCCCTCGGCAAAGGACGCCAATCCCCATACTGGAGTGCGCTCAGTGAGTCGGCCGGCTTGGAGTTGCAAATGTTGTTGAGTTAAGAATGCTTGCCACATGATGTGAATTTCTCTCTTTGTTAGCGTCATTTGTGCCGAGCGCCTGCGGGCGTCGACAGCCGATTGTCCGTCAATTATAGTGGTGCTGGCAGAATCGGGTACGCGACAGTGAAATTTAATGCTGCCACAGCGTCGGCCAGTGAGGTTTACTTGCTACACTACGCGGCAATAGCGCCCTCTGCGCTGACTTTTTTTGTTGATGGCACTTATGCGTTTTATTCGAAATATTTTCCTCCTGTTAATCTTCACTGTCGCCGCGCTGGCGGGCGGCGGCTGGTACTGGGCTAATACCGTGATCGATACCGATGGCAAAGCTATCGCGCTGACGATCCGCCCCGGCAGCGGTGCGCGCAGCGCAGGGCGTCAAATTGAACAAGCCGGCATTGCTATCCCAGCCTGGATGTTCGAATTATTGGCACGCGCCAGCGGTCACGAGAGTCGCCTCAAAGCCGGCTCCTACGAACTCGAGCCGGGTAAAACGCCGCTCGACTTGCTGGCTAAAATTGTCAACGGTGAATTCTCGTATGCCTCGGTAGTGATTATCGAAGGCTGGAGCTTTGCGCAAATGCGTAAGCAGATCGATGCCAGCCCCGATCTGCGCCACGAGACCCGCAACTTGTCTGAGCATGAACTCATGATGCGGATAAATTCTATCTATCCGCATGCGGAAGGTATGTTTTTTCCGGACACCTATTTATTTGCCAAAGGCAGTAGCGATCTTTTACTCTACCAACAAGCCCATGCCGCGCAATTGAAATTGCTCGATGAAGCATGGCAGGCGCGTGCCGCCGGCTTGCCCTACGAGAATAAATATCAAGCCCTGATCATGGCCTCGATCATCGAAAAAGAAACCGGGCAAAAATCTGAGCGCGCCATGATTGCCGCCGTATTCACTAACCGACTCAAGACTGGCATGCTGTTGCAAACCGATCCGACCGTGATTTATGGTATGGGTGAGCAGTATCAGGGTAAAATCCGCAAAAAAGATTTACTCACCGATACACCTTACAACACGTATACGCGCGCCGGCTTACCGCCGACGCCGATTTCCTTGGCCGGCTTGGCCTCGCTGACGGCGGCCTTGAGTCCGGCGCGCAGTGCGGCCGTGTATTTTGTCGCGCGCGGCGATGGTACCAGTGTGTTTTCTGAAAGTCTGGAAGAACACAATCGGGCCGTCAATAAGTATCAACGTTGAACTCATTATTTATGAAAAAAACTGGAAAATTCATCAGTTTCGAAGGTATAGACGGGGCCGGGAAATCGACTCACATTGCCTATGTCTCCGAATTATTGCGCGCGCCCTTGGCGGCGCGCGGTGCCGCCGTGGTGTGCACCCGCGAACCCGGTGGTACGGTGCTGGGCGAGGCTTTGCGCGAATTGCTGCTGAAACAAAGCATGCATTTGGAAACCGAAGCCTTACTGATGTTCGCTTCACGGCGCGAACATTTGGCGCAAGTGATAGAGCCGGCGTTGGCACGTGGTGATTGGCTGATTTCCGATCGTTTTACCGATGCCAGCTTCGCCTATCAGGGCGGCGGCCGCCATCTGTCTATCGACAAGCTCAATACTCTCGAACAGTGGGTGCATCCGCATTTGCAGCCCGATCTCACCTTATTATTTGACGTGCCGCTCGAAGTCGCGCGCGCACGGCTCGATGCCAGCCGTGAACTCGATAAATTTGAACGCGAGCAGGCGGACTTTTTTGCCGCTACGCGGGCCGAATATTTACGCCGCGCCGCTGCATTCCCGCAGCGCTTCCGTATCATCGATGCCACCCGCAGCATCAGCGCGATTCGCGCCGACTTACAGCTACTGATCGCCGCATTGCTGGCGACGGAGGCGACATGAACCAAGCTTTATTCAGCTGGCAAGAGCCGGCCTGGGAATATTTCATCTCACTGCGCGAGCGCATGCCACATGCTTTTCTACTGCATGGCCCGCAAGGTATAGGCAAGACCGTGTTGGCTGAACAGATGGCACAATCTTTATTATGCGACGCGCCTGATGCGCGCGGCCATGCTTGCCAACAATGTGGCTCTTGCAATTGGTTTCGTCAATACAGTCATCCCGATTACCGGCGCGTGCGTCCGGAATTGCTCGACGAAGAAGAAGCCTCAGCCGCCGATGTTGAACCCGAAGCCGGCAGCAAAAGTGCTAAGGCCAGCAAAGCGCCATCCAAAGAAATCGTGATCAATCAAATTCGTGCACTGGCTGATTTCATGAATTTGTCTACCCATCGTCAAGGGCGCCGGGTCATCGTCTTGTATCCGGCCGAAGCACTCAATGTTCCGGCGGCGAATGCTTTGTTGAAATCTTTGGAAGAACCGGGTGCCGCCACGGTATTCATTCTGGTTACGCATAGTCCTGATAAATTGCTGCCGACGATACTGTCGCGCTGCCATCAGTTTGCTCTCGGTTTGCCGGCGCCGGCCCAAGCTTTAGCTTGGTTGCAGCAACAAGGCGTCAGCGCAGCCGCTGATTGTCTGGCGCAGCAGGGTGGGGCACCACTGGCGGCCTTGGAATTGGCGCAATCGGAACGCTACACGGAAATCGATGAATTTCTACGCCAATTGTGTAAGCCAGCTATCGATGTGAGCTTGAAATTGGCAGAAAAAATGCAGAAAAGTGAGATGCCAGTCTTGGTCAGCGCCTTGCAACGCTGGCTGTATGATATATTTTCTTTTAAACAAAGCGGCAGAATCCGGTATCATCCACGCTATGAACGAGAATTGAAGGGATTGGCTGCGCGAGTAGACGGCGATGCCTTGCTCAAACTGATAGACAATACCAATGAACGTCAGGCGATTGCTAATCATCCTTTGTCGGCCAAACTGTTTCTAGAAGATATGTTGCTGGAATATTCTGCACTCTTCGCATAAACCACGCGAAAGCATTACGATGTCCGATTTATCAAGCGATTCCGCCATTCCTGCCGTTCCGAACCGTCCTTCGGTGCTGTCTTTGGCGATCAAAGAAAAGGCCGCCTTGTTCGCGGCCTATATGCCGTTCTTAAAGAATGGCGGCATCTTCGTGCCGACCAATCGCAACTATCGTTTGGGCGAAGAAATTTACCTGATTCTCACCTTGCTCGATGATCCGGCTAAATATCCTGTCGCCGGTAAAGTCGCTTGGATCACGCCGGCCGGTGCCGGCAATAACAAGTCGCAAGGAATCGGCGTGCATTTTCCAGAAGATGAAAGCGGCACGCGGATTCGTCTGCGCGTTGAAGAAGCACTGGGGTCTGCACTGCGCTCCAGCCGCGCGACACACACTATTTGATTTACTATGGACCACGTTTTTTCTTATCGCATTGCCCGTTTTGACGACTTGCCTGACATCATCGCGATCTACAACAGTACCGTCGCTTCACGCGAAGTCACCGCCGATACCGAACCGGTCAGTGTTGAATCACGCCATGCTTGGTTTGCCGCGCATGAAGCGAATCGGCGTCCGCTATGGGTTAGTGAACAAGACGGCAAGATTACCGGCTGGTTGTCGTTTTCTGATTTTTACGGTCGCCCGGCCTATGCCGGCACCGCCGAATTGTCGATTTACTTGCATCCGCAAGCGCGGCGTCAAGGTTTGGGGCGGCGTTTCCTCGAACTGGCGATCGCGCATGCTCCCACGGTAGGGGTGCATACCTTGCTCGGCTTTATATTCGGGCACAATATCGCCAGTTTGCGCTTGTTTGAAGTCTACGGTTTCACCACTTGGGCCAATATGCCGCGCGTGGCTACTTTGGATGGCATCGAACGGGATTTGATCATACTCGGCAAGCGCGTGGCCTGACCCGCGCTGTGCCCGCAGCACTTTATTGTGGCAAATGCAGCAGCGAAACGCGGATGACATCCGCGTTTTTCCATCATTTGCCTTTCATTTTTTTATAGGAAATACTCATGCTCAGCTATCGCCATGGCTTCCATGCCGGCAATCACGCCGACGTGCTCAAACACTTTGTCTTGATTCAACTCTTGCAGTACATGAACCAAAAGGATACCGCCTACACCTACATCGACACCCATGCCGGGGCTGGATTGTATGCGCTCGACAGCGGCTATGCCAGCAAAAATGCCGAATTCGAGACCGGTATCGCGCCCTTGTGGGATAAAAAAGATTTACCGCCAGCGCTGGCCGAATATGTCAATTTGGTCAAAGCCATGAACCCGAGCGGTAAAATGCGCCATTATCCGGGCTCGCCGTATTGTGCCGATCAAATCATGCGCGACCAAGATCGTCTGCGTTTGTTTGAGCTGCATTCCAGTGAAATCAAAATCCTCAGTGAAAATTTCCGCAAGCTCGATGCCCACGCGGCCGAGCAGGGCCACCGGCCGACGGTACGCGGCAAACGCGTCATCATTTCCGATGGTGATGGTTTTGAAAGCATGAAGTCATTGTTGCCGCCGCCATCACGCCGTGCCTTGGTGCTGATCGATCCACCGTATGAAGTCAAAGATGATTATCGTCGCGTCAAAGTGGCGCTGGAAGATTCCTTGATCCGTTTCCCTACCGGCACCTATGCGGTCTGGTATCCCGCCTTGAACCGTCAGGATTCGCGCCAGTTGCCGGAAAAATTGAAGCGCTTGGCCAGCAAAGATTGGCTCAATGTTAGCTTATCGATCAGCGGCCCGACTCCGGATGGCTTCGGTCTGCACAGCAGCGGCATGTTCATTCTCAATCCGCCATGGACGCTGGCAGAGACCTTGAAAGAAGTCATGCCCTACTTGGTCAGTGCACTCGGACGCGACCAGGAAGCGGCTTTCGTGATTGAAAGTGGTAAGCCGGTCAGCGGCGCTGGCGTTAATTTACGCCCTAAACGTATTCCGACCCCAAGCACGCGCTGAGTTTCACGGATCGACATTGATTCGTGCTGCGTGCAGCGAATCATTCGGGCCAGGCGGCTGTTACAGCGCCTGGCCCGAATTTTTTTCTCGTAACGTGGTGGATTTCCTACTTTTGCATTCTGTTTTTTGCGCGATGCGGCATGCTGATCAAAGTGCATTGCGGGGCATACATGCTCGAAGTGGCGCAGATCCTTGCTGCAAATGCTGCTACGCAATAGAAATAGTGATTGACGGATTAGTACGGTCGTACAAAAATCACTGATCAGTTGTTTATTACTGTCTATGAAACACCGATCGATCTGTCTTCCGTCACTGTCAGGAGTAACCATGTCTAGCTATCCTATGAGTCCCGTAATGGGGCAAATGATGGATAAACCGATGCTCATTTCCAGCATCATCGAACATGCCGATCGGTATTTCGGGAAAAATGAAATCGTTTCGCGCCGCGTCGAAGGCGATATTCATCGCTATACCTACAGTGATTGCCATCAGCGCGCCAAGAAGCTCGCCAACGTCTTCGCCGGCTTAGGCGTGGTGCTCGGCGATCGCATCGGCACCTTGGCTTGGAACGGCTACCGTCATTTGGAAGCTTACTATGCCGTCTCCGGTTCCGGCGCGGTCCTGCACACCATTAACCCACGTCTGCATCCGGAACAAATTTCCTACATCATCAATCACGCCGAAGATCAGTACCTGCTGTTTGATATCACTTTCTTGCCCATCATCGTAGCCATTGCCGCCCATTGTCCTTCGGTCAAAGGCTATATCATGATGGCCGAGCGCAGTTACTTACCGGCCCAGACCAGCATCCCGAATTTGCTGTGCTATGAAGATTTGCTCGCTGCGCATTCTGATGAATTTGTCTGGCCACTGTTTGATGAAAACTCGGCTTCGAGTCTGTGCTATACCTCGGGTACTACCGGTCACCCCAAAGGGGCGCTGTATTCGCACCGTTCCACTATCCTGCATTCCTATGCCTCGGCCTTACCGGATGGGCTCAATGTATCGGCGCGCGATGCGGTTTTGCCGGTCGTACCGATGTTTCACGTTAATGCCTGGGGCTTGCCGTATTCTGCGCCATTAACCGGTGCCAAACTGGTGTTTCCCGGCCCGCATCTCGATGGTAAATCCTTGTATGAATTATTCGAACAGGAACAAGTCACGTTCTCAGCCGGTGTGCCGACGGTCTGGCTGGGCTTGCTGACCTATGTGGCGCAAAATAATTTACAGTTTTCCAGCTTCAAACGTACCGTCATCGGCGGTTCGGCCTGTCCGCCGGCGATGCTGCGCACGCTGCGTCATACCTATGGTGTCGAAGTGGTACATGCCTGGGGCATGACCGAAATGTCACCGCTGGGAACCGCGAGCACCTTATTGGCGCGCCATCAGGGCTTGGGCGAAGCCGAACTCGAAGCTATTTTGTGCAAACAAGGCCACGTGCTGTATGGCGTGGAAATGAAAATCGTCGATGACCTCGGTACCGAATTGCCTTGGGATGGAAAAACTTACGGCAATCTGTTGGTCAAAGGGCTTTGGGTGATACGCTCGTATTATCGCGAGGAGGGTGGGGCGGTGCTGCAGGATGGCTGGTTTCCGACCGGCGATGTGGCCACCATCGATGCCGATGGCTATATGCAAATCACCGATCGCAGCAAAGATGTCATTAAGTCCGGCGGTGAATGGATAGGCACGATCGACCTTGAAAACGTTGCCGTCTCTCATCCGGCGGTGCTGCAGGCCGCTTGTATCGGCGTGTTTCATCCGAAATGGGATGAACGACCTTTGCTACTGGTGGTAAAAAAACCGGGTGCCGAAGTGAGTAAAGAAACTTTGCTGGCCTATTTCGACGGACGGGTAGCCAAATGGTGGACGCCCGATGATGTGGTGTTCATCGATGCCTTACCGATCGGTGCGACCGGTAAAATTTTAAAAAACAAATTGCGCGACCAATTCAAGGAGCACAAACTGCCAACGATATAAGTCGGGACTTCGTATCAAAAACAGATTTTCATAAGATAAAAAAATTGGAGAGAGACAAATGACATTCCCATTACGCGTATCTTTTGTTGCAGTCGCTTTTGCTTTGCTCGCCCCGCTGTCGCATGCCGACACGGTGAAAATTGCTTATATCGATCCTTTATCGGGCCCGTTTGCCCCGGTCGGTCAAAACATCTTGAACTCATTTCAATTCGTCGCCGATAAAGCGAATGCGGAAAAATGGGCCGGCCCGACGACCACTTTCGAAGTGGTCGGTTTTGATAACAAGGGCAGTCCGCAAGAGTCGCTCAATATCTTGAAAACCGTGATCGACAAAGGTTTTCGCTACATCACCCAGGGCAATGGCTCGGGCGTGGGCTTGGCTTTGCTCGATGCGGTAAATAAATACAACGAACGCAATCCCGGCAAGGAAATCATTTATCTCAATCATGCGGCGGTCGATCCTGACATGACCAATAGTAAATGCAGCTTCTGGCATTTCCGTTTCGACGCCAATTCAGATATGAAGATGGAAGCATTGACTACCTACATGGCGGCCGATAAAAACATCAAAAAAGTCTATGTGATCGGGCAAAATTATTCTTTCGGTCACCAAGTCAGCCGCGCCGCCAAAGAATACATCGCCCGCAAACGTCCAGACATTCAGATCGTCGGTGATGATTTGCATCCTATCGGCCAGGTCAAAGATTTTTCACCGTATATCGCGAAAATCAAAGCCTCGGGTGCCGATACGGTGATTACCGGGAACTGGGGTGCTGATTTGGCCTTGCTGATCAAGGCGGCCAAAGATGCTGATTTGAAAGCGAATTTCTTCACTTACTATGCCTCCACCACCGGCGTACCGACGGCGATGGGCGCCTCCGGCATCGATCGCGTCAAGTACGTAGCGTACTGGAATACCAACAATGAAGGCTATGTCGGGAAAGACATCGTCGAGGGTTTCAAGACCCGTTATAAAGACGATTACTATTCGATGGCGACTTACTCCATCTTGACCGCCATGTCGCAGGCGATCAAACAAGCCAAGTCGATAGAACCGGCCAAGATCGCCTTGGCACTTGAAGGGGCAAACTTCAAAACGCTCAATGGCGAAGTCAGCATGCGCAAGCTCGATCATCAATTGCAGCAGCCGCTGTATATTGCCACTTGGGTCAAAACTAATGACAAAGATGTGCGCTACGATCAGGAAAACACCGGCTTGGGTTGGAAAACCAATCAAAAAATCGATGCATTCGTCGCTGCTCAACCGTCTTCGTGCCAGATGAAACGTCCGCTGTAAACAGTACGGAAAAAGAGGGCCGAGGGGCTCTCTTTTTTATTTTTTAAAAAAATAGAACGACCGTGCATAGAAGTTTTTTGAAAGGGACACACGCTGTGGAATTTACTCTGATCACCCTGCTCAATGGCATAAGCTATGGCTTGTTGCTGTTCATGCTTTCATCTGGCCTGACCCTGATCTTCAGCATGATGGGTGTGCTTAATTTTGCCCATGCCAGTTTCTACATGTTGGGCGCGTATTTTGCCTATATGCTGAGCAGTCGTTTCGGCTTTTGGGTCGCTTTGCCGCTGGCACCACTACTGGTCGGTGTGCTCGGTGCGCTGGTGGAGCGCTATGGCTTGCGCCCGGTGCACAAATACGGACATATCCCGGAACTGTTGTTCACCTTCGGTCTGTCGTATGTGCTGGTGGAAGTGGTGCAACTGATCTGGGGCCGCGCCGGAGTACCGTATGCCATCCCGGCCAGCCTCGATGGCCCTTTATTTACGCTCTACACCACGACCTTCCCGATGTACCGTGCCTTCATGATGTTAGTTGCCTTGCTCATGCTGCTGGCAATCTATTTGCTGCTGACGCGAACCCGCATCGGCCTGGTGATCCAAGCGGCGCTGACCCATCCTGATGCGGTCGAAGCGCTCGGCCATAATGTGCCGCGTGTATTCATGCTGGTGTTTGGCGGTGGCTGTGCTTTGGCTGGCTTGGCTGGCGTAGTTGGCGGGAATGCCTTCGTCACCGAGCCGGGCATGGCGGCCACCTTGGGCAGCATTATTTTCGTCGTCGTCGTGGTCGGTGGCATGGGCTCTTTAGCCGGGGCCTTCATCGCCTCGCTGTTGATCGGTGTGGTGCAAACCTTTGCCGTTGCCATCGATTATTCGCTCTCCAGCATCCTGACACCGCTTGGTCTGCTGGTGCGCGCCGATTCGCCGTGGTATTCGCTGGTCTCACTCAGTGTGGCCCAAGTGGCGCCAGTGATGCCGTATCTGCTATTGGTATTGATACTCATTTTCAGACCGCGTGGCTTGCTTGGCACTCGTGAAGGATAACCCCATGACAAAAATTCTCCATTATCAAGCGCCCAATCTGGCGCGCTGGCTCAGCTGGACCTTGTTCGCCGTCGTGCTCATCGTCGCGCCGTATATTTTCAGCAGCGGTGCCGCCTTGTCGCTGCTCTCGCAGATCGGCACCTTGATGATCTTCGGTCTGTCGTTTAATATGCTGCTCGGTCAAGGTGGTATGCTGTCGTTCGGGCATGCCGTGTATTCCGGGTTGGGGGCATTCTTTGCCATCCATGCGATGAACTTGATTGCGGCCGGCAGTTTGCCGCTGCCTGTGAGTATGATTCCACTGGTCGGCGGTGTGGCCGGCATGGGCTTCGGCGTCTTGTTCGGTTATGTGACCACGAAAAAATCCGGCACCACCTTTTCCATGATTACCTTGGGCATGGTGGAGCTGGTGTTTGCCTGCTCCTTGATGTTCCCGCATTTTTTCGGCGGCGAGGGCGGCATTTCCAGTAACCGCGTCATTGGTGGCGCCGTGATGGGCATTACCTATGGCCCGCAAATCGAAGTCTACTACCTGATCGCTTTTTGGTTGTTCGTCAGTGCCGTCGCCATGTATGCATTTACCGCTACGCCACTGGGACGGATGATCAATGCCGTGCGTGATAATCCGGAACGCGCTGAATTCGTCGGCTACGACACTCAGTGGGTACGCTACATGACCTTGATTTTATCGGCATTTTTTGCCGGTATTTCGGGTGGACTCTCGGCCATCAACTTTGAAATCGTCACGGCCGAGAATGTCAGCGCCATCCGCTCCGGCGCGGTGCTGTTGTTTACTTTTATCGGCGGCATAGGCTTCTTTTTTGGGCCGATGATCGGGGCCGTGATCGGAGTTTTCCTCACCGTCATGCTGTCCGACTTCACCAAGGCCTGGCAATTGTATCTAGGCGTGTTTTTCATTCTCACCGTCATGTACGCACCCGGTGGCTTGGCCAGCATACTCATGCTCAATGTGCGTTTGTTAAAACATGGAAAATTCGCCAAGGTTTGGCCCAGTCTGTGGAAAGTACTGTTGTCGTGTGTCTTGCTGGTGGCCGGCTTGATCATGGCGATAGAAATGCTGTACCAGCGTTCACTTGAAGCCAGTCAAGATCCGATCATCCACGTGCTCGGACTCTCACTCAATTCGGCAGCAGCCAGTGCCTGGCTGCTGGCCGGCGGCTTGGCGGGGCTTGGCGCGCTTGGCTTTATCTTGAGCAAGCAAGGCTTTCGTCTGCAATGGGATCTGGCCAATACAGAAATCGAAGAAATACTGAAGAGGGCGCAAGGATGACTGATTTCTCACTGGAATTAAAAGATGTGCGGAAAAGTTTCGGTCATGCCGAGATCATTCGCGGTGCCAATTTACAGGTGCCACGTGGCGAACGCTTTGCCATCATCGGCCCCAATGGTGCCGGTAAATCGACTTTATTCAATCTGATCTCGGGTCGTTTCGGTATCAGCAGCGGGGCGATTTTGCTTAACGGCAGCAATATTGCAGGTTTGCAGCCGTATCAGATCAATCGTCGCGGTCTCTCGCGCAGTTTTCAGATCACCAATATTTTCCACCGCCTCAGCGTCTATGAAAACTTACGTTGTGCCGTCCTCTGGTCGCTCGGTTATCGCTATTCGTTCTGGCATTGTCTCAATGCCCTGCGTGATGTTCATCAACGTGCCGAAGCGGTACTGGAACAAATCGGTTTGACTCGGCGGCGGCATACCACCGCCGGCTTACTGACTTATGCCGAACAACGTGCACTCGAAATAGGTATCACCATCGCCGGTGGGGCCGAAGTGATTTTGCTCGATGAACCGACTGCCGGCATGAGTCGTTCCGAATCCGATGCCGCGGTCGAATTGATACGCAAGATCAGCGTCGGCAAGACCCTGCTCATGGTCGAGCACGACATGAGCGTGGTGTTTGGACTGGCGGACAAGATAGCGGTGGTGGTCTACGGCGAGGTGATCGCCTGTGACACGCCACAAAACATCCGCAATAATCAACAAGTGAAGGACGCCTATCTGGGCGGCCACGCACCGCAGGAGATCAGCGCATGAGTGCTTTACTCGAAATTCAAGGATTACACGCTTATTATGGCAAAAGCCATGTCTTGCATGGGGTCGACCTGCACGTCAATCACAGTGAGATCGTCAGCCTGTTAGGTCGCAACGGTGTCGGCCGTTCGACCACGGTGAAAGCCGCCATGGGGCAGGTGCAGGCGACTGGCTCGGTACAGTTCAAGGGCGAGCAGATGCTGGGTTTGAAAGCCTTCCAAATCGCCCACAAAGGGCTAGGCTACGTGCCGGAAAATCGCGATATTTTTCCGACTCTGACAGTGGAACAAAATCTTTTACTCGGCGAAAAAAGCAGCGCACGCCGCGCCGGTGCTGCGCCGCCGCGTTGGTGCATCGACGATATGTATCAAATGTTCCCGCGTCTCAAGGAGCGGCGTTCCACCTTGGCCGGCGTGATGTCGGGCGGTGAGCAGCAAATGCTCACGCTATGCCGCACCTTGATGGGTGATCCTGACCTGATCATGATCGATGAACCGACCGAAGGCTTGGCACCGAAAATTGTCGAACTGGTCGCCGAGTACCTGCAAACGCTCAAGCAACGCGGTGTTTCGGTGCTGTTGGTCGAACAAAAATTGGCCATCGCTTTGCAAATTTCACAACGCGTGTATGTGATGGGGCATGGCAGTATCGTGTTTGAAGGGACGCCCGATGAATTGCAGGCGAATCAGCAGATTCGCCGCGAATGGTTGGAGGTCTGAGTTCACGACGCGCTGTTCCAGCCTGGGCGCGTTTCAGTGGCCGGGCGCGATGATCCAGTCTGGCTGTTCGCGCGCCAGAAAATCGAACAGCGCTTGCACTACATCGGGGTCGAACTGCAAACCGCTGCGCTCTTTGATGTAACTGATTACCTCATCCAGTGGCCAAGCTCGTTTGTATGGCCGACTGTGCAGTAATGCATCGAAGACATCGACCACGGCGACAATACGCGCGGCCAGCGGGATGGCATGGCCTTGCAAGCCGCGCGGATAGCCCTTGCCATCAAAATGCTCGTGATGTCCGCCGGCGATCTCGGCACCGATACTCAGACTGCTGACACCACCGATCGAAGTGGCGGCATTGGCCAGCACAGTCTCACCTATCATGGCATGGTTCTCCATGATGGCGCGCTCGTCCGTATCATGTTTGCCAGGCTTGAGCAGAATCGCATCGGGAATTCCGACCTTGCCGACATCATGCAAAATACTGGCGATACCGACAAAGCGCATGAAATTGGTTTCTGTGTCGGCAGGAATTTTTCCAGCGGCCTGCATTTCAGCGGCGATCGCATCGGTTAAACGACAGACCCGGCGAACATGTCCACCAGTATTGGCGTCGCGCGACTCAGCCAAATCAGCCAGCGCGACCACGGTCGCTTCCTGCGTTGTTTTGAGTAATTCAAACATCTGCAAATTATCGAAGGCGGCACCGATGCGATCACAAAAAATATCGAGCAGACTACATTCGAGCGCGCTCAATGGCCGGGTAGGGGAGAAGGCGACGGCAAATTGATGACCGTGCGTGGCAGGAATCGACAACACATTCACCGTTGAGGTGAACAGATTCTTTTTGTCGGCAAAGGTTTGCATGATCGATGCCAGCCATGGATGCGACGCCGATACCAGATCTTCTTCGATCAGTAGGGCGGAACTGCCGGTACTGGCAATTACTCGCGGCAATTCGACATTGCCGGCCACCTTCTTGTGCATCACGCACAGTATTCCTTGTGTTCCGAAATCGAGAATTGCCCCGATTTGTGTCAGTACGCCGGAAGCCAGTTCTTTGAGTGAATTGATCTGGTACAGATTGCTGACTGCCTGCAGTATTTTATCGAGCCCGCGCCGGTTTGCTTCCAAGGCTTTGAGTCCTTCGTAAGCGCGCAGGGAAGCGATCACCGAGGTGAACATTTTTTGGGTTGTCAGTTCCGTCTTGAGCTTGTAATCGTTGATGTCATAATCGACGATGACTTGCTGTTCCGGTGCTTGGCCTGGCTGTCCGGTACGCAAAATAATTCTGACTAAATCATTGCGCAACTCCTGCCGTATCCGTTGCGCCAAGCGCAGTCCGGCATCTTCGGTTTCCATCACAACGTCGAGCAAGATCATCGCGATATCGGGTTCCTGCTGCAAAATCTGAAACGCTTGCTCGGCTGAGTAAGCTGATAAAATCTCGATTTCCTGCATCTTGAAACGAATATTACTCAAAGCCAGGCGTGTCACCGCATGGATGTCCGGTTCGTCGTCGACCACCAGCAAGCGCCATTTACCAAGCGCTTGCTGTGGCGTCGCATCGCTATCCTCATCGTCCAGCAACCAGCCATCGATTTCATCACTCATTCTTGTCATGCTCGTCTCACTTTATCTGTCGGAATTCAATTGCCGGGTGATGCGAGGCATAGCGATGTGAAAGCTCGCCCCTTGCTGCTCATTATTACTCACGCTGATCGTGCCGCCGAATTGCTTGCTGATGATATTGAAAACAATATTGAGACCAAGACCGGTGCCGCCTTGGCCGCGGCGGGTGGTGAAAAACGGCTCGAAGATCTTACTCAGATGCTCGGCTGGAATACCGCAGCCATCGTCACAAAATGTGAGCAGACATTGTTCTTCAAACTGCTCCAGCGTGAGACGAATGTGCCCCGCTTGTCCGGGACGAAAGCCATGGGTAAGCGCATTCATGGTCAGATTAGTCAATACCTGCGCCAGCAAACCGGGGTAGCCATCCATCAGAATAGCGCTGCTGGTGCGGACCACCTCAATGCTGGCATGGGCCTTGCGCAGAGTCGGCATCAGACTGGTGACCAGTTCATCGACGAATTCATTGAGTTCATAATCGCGCCGTTGTTCGCTGGTTTGGTCCACTGCTACCTGCTTGAAACTTTGAATCAGGTGGGCCGCGCGCTCGGCATTGCTGGCAATGAGACGTGCGCTTTCCGTTGCTGTCTGTAAATAATCTGTCATTTGCGTTTTACGCAGCGCCCCCAGCGCTAAACCTTGACTTACTTGCAGTGTGGCTTCGCTGAGTACTGATGCGCTGGTGATGATCACCCCGACCGGAGTGTTGATTTCGTGGGCGATGCCAGCCACCAGCCCGCCGAGTGCCGCGAGTTTTTCCGCTCGTACCAACTCTTCTTTGGCCAGTTGAAGTGTAGCGAGGGTTTGATTGAGTTCGGCATTGGCAGTTTCAAACTTGGCGGTACGCAGTTGCACGCGTGTTTCCAATTGCTGGTTGATTTCGCGTAGCTCGCGTTCATGGCCTTGCCTGAGTCTGTTCACCTCAAGAAAGGCATTGAACCATTTGACCAATTCACTGATTTCATCGGTACCGGATGGTAGCGGCAGGGCTGCCTGCACCTCGTCCGTATCCGTCGCGTTATTATCTGTGGCATCACGGCGCGCCTGCATGCGGCGAAAGCCGGCCGATACGGCTTGTACCGGCAATACCATATTCCGGTGAAACACATGTCCTGCCAAATAAATAATGCACAAACATACCGCGATCAACAATGCCAGCACCTCACTCAAATGCCGCATCGGTGCCAGCAGGGTTTGCTGCGGAATAATTCCGAATACCTGCCAGCCGACATGCTCAAGCCTTGCCATGCTCAGCACACTGTCGCGGCCATTGAATTGCAGCATACGGCTGCCATTGCCGCTCAAAGTAAGCAAGGGGGGCGTTACCAGTTGACCGATACGGCTGCGATCAGGATGATAGATGATGCGTCCGGCGGCATCGGTGACGATGAGGCTGGCATCGCGTCCGAGATCGACCTGACTGAAGTGTTGATATAAATAATCACTGGAATAATTGATCAACAACATGCCGATCGGCTCACTGCTCTGAGATTGTGGCGAATAGTGGCGCACGATTTTTACCGCCGTCAACACATTGCGTGCACTCGATGCGCTGTTGAGGTTATCGCTTAGTCCCAGCCAGTGCAAAGTCTGCGGTGCTTGCAGGGCCGCTTGGTAAATCTTCGCGCGCAGCGCTTGGTCGACCGGCGTCACCGTCAGGGTGTCTCCGACATAGAAACGGTGGCCTTGCAGGCTGAATAAATCGATCGATACCACGCCCTTCAGGCTGCTGTAAAGGTTAAGGCTTTCGCGAATTTTCGCTTGCGTTGACAAATTATCATAGGCATCCCGACTGACGGCCCCAGCGGCATCGCTTTTCGCCAGCACGATACCGATGTCTTCTATGCTGGCGATGCGATTGGCCAGATTTTCCACTTGATCTAATTGTAATTGCAAATAATCGCGCTGATTGAGCAATAACTGGCTGCTGTATTGGCCCGTCAGGTCAAGAATAGTGCGCCGGACAATATGGTAGGAAGTGACAGCAAACAAAGACAAGGGCAGTACACTGACGATCAGCAGGTAGGCGATGAGCTTATACATCAACTTCATCTGCAATTTCATGGTCGCTCGCGCTGCTTGAGCAGTTCCGCAGTCAGTACTTGGGCCGCCACCGGCAAGCGTGCCGGCAGTGTTTCACCCTTGAGCGCACGCAGGGCCAGCATCACCCCCTGATAGCCTTGCTCATCGGCCGCTTGATCGACGGTCGCCACCATGGCCCCGCTGCGCAGTGCCTGCTTGGCTTCATCGATGGCATCATAGCCGATCACCGCGACCTCAGTGCGACCACTTTCCTGCAGATAGCGCACCGCGCCGAGCGCCATCATATCGTTAGCACAGAACAGCAGGGTGATATGCGGATGTTGGCGAAACAAGTCTTTACTTACGCTATAGGCTTCATCAATCTTCCAGTGCGCCGTCATCGCGGCGACCTTGCTCACGCCATGCTCGCGCAGGGCACGACGCGCGCCGGCGCTGCGCAGGCGGCCATTTTCAGCGCCCGGCATGCCCTCGATCAGCGCCGCCTCCGCAAGCGCCGGCATGTGCGCGAGCACTGCCTTGACCGCCGCATAACTGGCAGCTTCATTGTCGACACTGACAAAGGGAATCGCCTGCATGTGCAGTTGACTCAAACGCGCCGAGTCGAGCGGGTTATCGATATTGATGATCACCATGCCGCGTTGCTGGGCTTTCTGCAGCACCGGCAGCAGGCGTTGCGAGTCGCTAGGGGCAATCACCAAGGCTGGCACTTTGTCTTCAATGAGTTCGTCGACAATCGCGATTTGCTGTTCGATCGCCGTTTCCTGTGCCGCCGTCCGTACTTCGAGTACGACGCCCGACTGCGCCGCGGCACGGCGTGCGCCGCGTTCGATCGCGATGAAAAATGGATTACTCAGGGTTTTTAATACCAAGGCGATGCGTGGTGTTGCCGCTGCGGTTTTTTGTTGTTGCTCAATAGCAACAGCAGTGGAAGCACTGCCTGCGCTACCGGGTTCGGTATTGCCGCATGCGCAAAACAGCGTGCACAGCACGCCCAGTCCTAAGATGCCGGCAAATTTCATCATATTCCCTCGTGCTCGTGACGAGCGCATGATCGTTTTTGCTTCGGTTGGCAGCTGCGCCGCATGGTATTTGTGATTTTCAGTCTGTGGTTTGGCACGCAAATATGTGTTTTCAATCACACCTTTCCAGAAGCTAAAGGAAAAACGCCGTTCTGTCTATAGTTTGATCAAGAAAGTAGTTTGAGCATTTTACTGATGTAAAAAAAACTTTCATTTGAAATAAAACGATCGTACTATTTTGCGGTATAGTGAGAAAAGAATCACCCTCGGTGCCGAATCGCCAGCGCAGCGCCCGCGATTGGCAAACCGGCATAATAAAAGCTGTATTTCAACCTTAGGAAAAGACATGAGTGCAGAATACCAAGTCAATGGCAGCACCGCCATCATTACGCTTCACAATCCGCCGGTTAACGGTTTAGGGCATGCCACGCGCCAAGCCATCGTGGCGGGTATGAAGCAAGCGCAAGATGATGCGACGATCACAGCGATTATCATCACCGGTGCCGGCAAGGCTTTTTCGGGTGGTGCCGACATCAAAGAATTCAATTCCCCTAAGGCCTTTGCCGAACCGGGTCTGCACAGTGTCATCAGTATCATCGAATCATCCGAGAAACCGGTCATCGCGGCCATCCATAGTGTCTGCATGGGCGGCGGGCTGGAACTGGCCTTGGGTTGTCATTACCGTATTGCCAGCCCGGGCGCGCAGATTGCGCTGCCTGAAGTCAAGCTTGGCATCTTACCTGGGGCCGGCGGTACGCAACGCTTGCCGCGCGTGGTAGGGCTGGAATTAGCGCTCAATATGATCGTTTCCGGCACGCCGATTGCCTCCGAAAAACTGGCCAAGACAGGCTTGTTCAGTTCCATCGCTGAAGGCGACCTGATGACGGCCGCGCTGGCGCTGGCCGAACAAGTGGCCGATCAACGTCCCTTGCCACGGGTGCGCGACATCAAAATCGATTACCCCAACTACGAAGCGTACTTACAATTTACGCGCAATACCGTGCGCGCCATGGCTGGCCCGTTCCCGGCACCGCTCAAATGTGTGGAAGCAGTCGCCGCGGCGATGACGCGTAAATTCGACGACGGCATTCAAATCGAGCGCGCACTGTTTCTCGAATTAGTCCAGAGCACCGAATCGAAAGCTCTGCGCCACGCATTTTTCGGCGAACGCGCCGCCAGCAAACTGCCCGACGTACCGGACGACACGCCGCTGCGCAGTATCAAAACCGTGGCCGTCATCGGTGCCGGTACCATGGGCGGTGGGATCGCCATGAATTTTGCCAATGCCGGTATCCCGGTGCAAATTCTGGAAATGAAGCAGGAAGCACTCGACAAGGGTTTGGCGACGATACGCAAAAATTATGAAAATACGCTCAAAAAAGGCAAGCTGACGCAAGAAAAATTCGAGCAACGTGTAGCGCTGATTACTGGCACCTTGTCTTATGAAGCGATCGGTCAGGCTGATTTGGTGATCGAAGCGGTATTCGAAGACATGGGCGTAAAAGAACAAGTATTCCGCAAGCTCGATGAAGTGATGAAGCCCGGTGCGATTCTGGCCTCGAATACCTCGACGCTCGATGTCGATCAAATCGCCGCCTTCACGAAGCGCCCGCAAGACGTGGTCGGTACACATTTCTTCAGCCCGGCGAATGTCATGAAGCTGCTTGAAATTGTACGCGGCAAGCACACCGCCAAGGATGTGTTGGCGACCGTGTTGGCGATTTCGAAAAAAATCAAAAAAACCGGCGTGGTGTCGGGTGTTTGCGACGGCTTCATCGGCAACCGCATGATAGAGCAATACAGCCGCCAAGCCGGATTCTTATTGGAAGAGGGCTGCACGCCGGAGCAAATCGATAAAGCAGTCGAAAAAATGGGCTTTGCGATGGGACCGTTCCGCATGGGCGATTTGGCAGGCAATGATATCGGCTGGTATATCCGCAAACGTCGCTACCTCGAAAAACCACAGATCACTTATTCGAAAACCGCTGATTTGCTGTGTGAAATGGGCCGTTACGGACAAAAAACCGGTGCCGGTTGGTATGACTACAAGGCCGGCGACCGTAAGGCTTACCCATCCGAGTTGGTCAATCAAATGATTATTCAGCACTCGGCCGATATCGGTGTCGTACGCCGCAAAATCAGTGATACTGAAATTATCGAACGCCTGATTTATTCGCTGGTCAACGAAGCCGCCTACATTTTGGAAGAGGGTATCGCTACACGCGCCTCCGATATCGACATGGTCTACCTGACCGGCTACGGTTTCCCGCTGCATACCGGTGGGCCGATGTTCTATGCCGATACGGTCGGCCTTGGGAATGTCGTATTGGCGATGGAGAAATATGCCAAAGGACGCCATGGCGATGCCTGGATTACTGCGCCGTTGCTGGCCACACTCGCAGCACAAGGAAAAACTTTCAACTGAGGCAAGAAACCCGAGTAAGCAAAAAAAAGCGCAGCTCAGGCTGCGCTTTTTGTTACCATAGTAAGCTATGAAAAACACCAGCAATACGCGCCTGTTGAGCAGCTTTCTGCACATCATCAAATGGACCTTGCTGGCCGCGCTGGTGGCCGTCTTGGCTGGTAGTGCATCAGCTTTTTTTCTATTTGCCCTCGAGCGCGCCACGGCGGCTCGCTTAGCGCACCACGCTCTGCTGCTACTCTTGCCGGTGGCTGGTTTTGTGGTTGCTTACTTGTATCTGCATTATGGCCAGCAGGTCGAAGCTGGCAATAATTTGCTCATCGATGAAATTCACAATCCCAAAAAAATCATCCCTTTGCGCATGGTGCCACTGGTACTCGCCGCCACCGTGACTTCGCATCTGTTCGGGGCCTCGGTTGGACGTGAGGGCACCGCCGTCCAAATGGGCGGTGCCTTGGCCGATCAACTGAACCGCGCCATCGGCCTCGCTGCCGAGGACCGGCGCATCATGCTGATGGCCGGCATCAGTGCAGGCTTTGCCTCGGTATTTGGCACACCGCTGGCCGGGGCGATTTTCGGTTTGGAAGTCTTAATCATCGGCCGCTTGCGCTACGAAGCCCTGCTGCCATGCTTGATCGCCGCCGTTCTGGCCGATCAAGTCGGCTTATTTTGGGGGGTACAGCACACACATTACCTGATCACGCAGATCCCGCCGCTGAGCTTGCGCAATTTGCTGATGATGATCATCGCCGGCGCTTGCTTCGGCCTGTGCGCGCGCCTGTTCGCCACCTTCACGCATCGCGGCAGTGCTTGGTTTACAGCGCGTATCGCGTATGCGCCGCTGCGGTCGTTTTTCGGCGGCTGCCTGATTCTTGCCATCGTTTGGTTCGGCGCGGCCGAGCGCTATATCGGACTGGGTATACCGGTCATCGTCGAAGCCTTTGCTCAACCCGTGCCAGTCTACGATTTCGCTGCCAAGGCCATGCTGACCATTGCCTCACTCAGTGCCGGCTTCAAGGGGGGCGAAGTGACTCCCTTGTTTTTTATCGGTGCCACGCTTGGTAATGCGCTGGCACCGCTGTTGCAACTGCCATTCTCACTGTTAGCCGGCATGGGTTTTGTCGCCGTCTTTGCCGGTGCCGCCAATACGCCGCTCGCTTCCACTTTGATGGCCATCGAACTCTTCGGTGCCGATGTCGGGGTTTTTGCGGCCATCGCTTGCGCCGTCAGCTTTCTTTGTTCCGGGCATGCCGGTATTTACCGTGCGCAAGGTCGCGGCGAAAACCAAGTGGGTCCCTAACGAGGAAACTGATTGAATTGATTCAATGTCTAAAAAATAATCTTTATCCCATGGAATTTTTTGGAACTCGGTCGGTCAAATACGACTTACAGCTATCCAATCAAGCTACTGCGAGAAACTCCATGCAAAATTCGTTTACCAAATTACTGGCACTGTGCTGCCTGCTTGTGCTCAGCGGCTGTGGTGCCGGCCTTGCGCGCGCCGAGGGCAGCGCCACACGCTGTTTACAGCAGCGTGATTATCGCCATAGCGAAGTATTGGCTTGCTATGTCGCGGCACAAGCGGAACAAAAACTGGTCTACCTCGACAAGGGCAGTAGTCAAGTCGACGGTGTCGAAAAACGGCGTTACGAATTGACTTCACAAAACTGGTCGCCGGCAGGCATGGTGACCCCAGCGGTCTGGAAACACGATGTCGAGATCTACATTCCCGCAGACGCACTCAACAAGACTGCGCTGCTGGTCAGCAATAACGGCATCAATGTAGCGGCCGGGCAAAATGGGCTGCGACCACTGTCCGATATTCCCGAAGCCATGGCCGTGGCGATCGCCAAAAAGACCAGAACCATCGTGATTTCGGTCAATAACATTCCGAATCAATACCTGACTTTTGCCGATGATGCTCAGGCACGCCGCGAGGATAGTGCCGTCGCCCACAGCTGGAACTTATTCATGCAGGATACAAAAGCACATGCCTTCCTGCCCATGCACCTACCGATGGCGGCAACGCTGGTGAAAGCCATGGATTTGGCGCAACAAGAATTACTGGCTTGGAAAATCGACCGTTTCATTGCCACCGGCGCATCCAAACGCGCCTGGGCTGTCTGGTTGGCCAGCATAGCCGATCCGCGCATCACGGCAATCGTGCCGTTCGTGCTCGATATACTCAATATGGATCGCGTCATGCAGCATACCTATGACAGCTATGGTCAGCAATGGCCGCTTGCCTTCGCCGATTATCAACGTGCCGGCGTTACCAGTGCGCGCCAAAGCACGGCATTTACACAACTGTTGCAGATCGAAGATCCCTTGCGCTATCTCGATAGCCCCTATGCGGCGCGACTCGCCATTCCTAAATATATAGTCAATGCCAGCGGCGACGACTTTTTCGTGCCCGACAACACACAGTTTTTCTATGCCCGTTTGCCGGGCGAAAAAACCTTGCGCAGTGCCCCCAACTCCAGCCACTACGGCATTCGCGATGTGGTCGAAAACTCGCTCGTCAGTTTCATTAATCGGATGCAGCGCGGCCAAGCGCTGCCACAAATTACGATCGAGGCCGCCGGCAATAACAGCAAAGACCCTGGGCAACTCACCGTGCGCTTCTCGCACACTCCGGTGAAAATCACACAATGGAGCGCACACAATCCATTAGCACGTGATTTTCGCTTTGCTTGCGGCATACGCTATACACCGAACAGCTTGGAGCTTGCCAACAGTGTGACTGTCATGCAAGCAATACCGACTGCAGGGTGGAGTGCCAGCTTCGTCGAAGCCGAATTTGCCGATGGTATGGTGGTAACGACGCCAGTGCAAATTCTGCCGCAGCGCTATCCTGAACAGCCGGCGCTTGGTACTGGGCCGGCTTGCCAAACCATAGGCGAGAAAAGCACGACAAAATAGGCCGTCGGCTTTGCCTATCCGTGCGCCTGTCATAAATATTTCCACGGACGGCACTGACAACAAAAGCCAGTCGCAGAGGCGATGTTATAATATACGGTTAATTCATATCATTATTGCAAAAGGTTTTCTGTGCTTTCTACCGCAAATATCACCATGCAGTTCGGCCCCAAGCCGCTGTTTGAAAACATCACCGTCAAATTTGGCGAAGGCAACCGTTATGGTTTGATCGGCGCCAATGGTTGCGGCAAGTCGACTTTTATGAAGATTCTCGGTGGCGATCTCGAACAATCGTCGGGCACAGTCATGCTCGATCAGAACGAACGTCTGGGTAAATTACGCCAAGATCAATTTGCCTTCGAAGACATGCGTGTGCTCGACGTCGTCATGATGGGGCATACCGAAATGTGGGCCGCCATGGCCGAACGCGATGCCATTTACGCCGACCCCGAAGCGACTGACGATGACTACATGAAGGCCGCCGATCTCGAAGCCCGCTTTGCCGAATACGATGGCTACACGGCCGAAGCACGGGCCGGCGAACTGCTGCTCGGTGCCGGTATTCCAACCGATCAGCATCAGGGCAGTATGAGCGCCATTGCGCCGGGATGGAAGTTGCGTGTGCTGTTGGCGCAAGCCTTGTTTTCCAATCCCGATATTCTGTTGCTCGACGAACCGACGAATAACCTCGACATCAATACCATTCGTTGGCTCGAAGATACGCTCAATGAGCGTAATTCGACCATGATCATCATTTCCCATGATCGCCACTTCCTCAACCAAGTGTGCACCCATATGGCCGACATGGATTATGGCACCTTGAAGGTGTATCCCGGCAATTACGATGATTACATGCTCGCTTCGACGCAAGCGCGTGCGCAGCAAATGGCCAACAATACCAAGGCCAAAGAGAAGGTCGCCGAATTACAAGATTTCGTGCGCCGCTTTTCGGCCAATAAATCCAAGGCGCGCCAAGCGACATCGCGCGCCAAACAAATCGACAAGATCAAGATCGAAGAATTCAAGCCTTCCAGCCGTCAGAATCCTTTCGTGCGTTTCGATGGCGAAAAGAAATTGCATCGTTTGGCTGTCGAAACTCAGGGTTTGAGCAAAGCCTACGAGCGTACTTTGTTTAAAAATGTCGATCTGATGGTCGAAGCCGGCGAACGTATCGCCATCATCGGCTCTAACGGTGTCGGTAAAACCACGCTGTTGCGCTGTATCGGCGGTGATGATATCGCTCATCTGCATGCTGATCGCGGCTTAGTGAAATGGGCGGAAAATGCCAATGTCGGTTATATGCCGCAAGATCCGACCGAAGAATTCGCTGCCGATAAAAACCTCACCGACTGGATCGGCCAATGGACTCAAGAGGGCGACGATGATCAAGCCGTGCGTTCTATCCTCGGACGCTTGCTGTTCGGTGGCGACGATGTCAAGAAATCGGTCAAAGTTTTATCGGGTGGTGAAAAAGGGCGCATGATGTACGGCAAACTCATGCTGGGACGTCACAACGTCTTGTTGATGGATGAGCCGACCAATCACATGGATATGGAGTCGATCGAATCACTCAATATTGCCTTGGAAAAATATGCCGGCACCCTGATTTTCGTGTCGCATGATCGCGAATTCGTCTCGTCGCTGGCAACGCGGATTTTGGAAATCAAAGAAAATGAAATCATCGATTTCCGCGGTACTTATGAAGAATACCTGAGCAGTCAGGGCATCGAGTAAACTTCTTGATTGGCCCATTGGGAGCGAAACTGTAATAAGCGATATTCGGGGAAGCGTAGATTTAATCCAAGCGGTTTGCCCGCCGCCACTGAGGCGCCTTGCATTGCATCCTCATTGGCAACGGACAATTCCACTGCGATTTAATCTGCGTCGGCTCAGGCTCCTGGGGCGACTTGGTGCTACTCGAGAAGAAGCGAGCTTGCCCGCGGAGTCGGCACGTGGTCAACACGCCTACCAGCTTGCACTTGGGCGTGTCATGAATACCGTTTTAGCCGATAGTCTATTTTGTATAGACAAACGTGTATAGTATGAAGATGAAAATAACAGGCTTTGATTGGGATGACGGTAACTGGCCGAAGTGCGGCAAACACGGCGTATCCCGTGAGGAAATTGAACAGGTTTTATTGGGAACGCCTGCCGTTATGAAAGACCCTCACCCGGATGAGCCGCGCATGAGGGCTATCGGAAAAACGAAGGCAGGGCGCTACGTCTTTCTGGTCTTCGTTTTGCGCAAGCTTAATGGAAATGCGATGCTTCGCCCCATCAGTTCACGCTACATGCACCAAAAGGAGATTGATCACTATGAAAACCAAAGCTAAACCCATGCCATCGCTTGTGAGTGATGCGGATGCTGAGCAATTCGTTGATACCGCAGATCTTTCTCGGTACGACTTATCTGGTTTCAAGCCGATGAACTTTGAGTTTGCGCCGAAATCTGCGGCGATGCACATGCGCCTTCCTCAAAATCTGCTCGATGCTTTGAAGGCCAAGGCAAAAGCCAAAGGAATACCTTACACGCGCTATGTCCGAATGCTGCTTGAGAGTGATGTTGCACGCTGATCATCGGCTACGCCCGGCACCCGGCCCCAGTGCTCGACGAGGATGTCGCCAAGCTTTCACCATTTGCTCACGGGCACATCAATAGATAAGTGGGGGAATGGCAATCTGTACGAAAAGTACGATTGCGCCTCACTTACAAATCGTCGACCAGGCTGTCCCGTACCAGCGCTGAATTGATCCCTTTGTCACCTTGATAGAGTAAATGATCGAGGCGGTCGCGCAGGCTGCGTGCGGTTTCGCGGCCTTTCGATTTGAGAATTGCTTCAATATAAGGATGACGCAGCTTTTTGAAGTCGTCCAGCGTTTGGGCGCGCTCCGCTTTCAATTGCAGGGCGAAGCCACGCAAGCCGAGCATGCTTTTAATGGTTTCATTGAAAAAAGTATAAATCGCCTCGATTTGCGCCAATTCGCGGGCATGCTCGGTATTGTTTTCCGTACGTTCCGCTTGGACTGTCACCACAGTGACTGGCTCTGGCAGTACCGGCAAGGCCGCGATGTAGTCATTGGCAATCAACTCGGCCACATTGCTTTCATCGAGCCCAAGTGCTGCCACTCGGGCCAATAATTGGGTCGCACTTTGCTTGCCGTCGACCATTACCAGCAGGGTGCGTAGTCGTGTGCTGAGTTGGTGTTTGCGGGTCGCGATTTCCTCGCGACCTTTGTCAGTTTTATCGTAAATGCTAGCGAACATTGGCGCAGTGTCCCGAAATGGTGCTTGGAATCAGAATTCATTTCTGATAATGCACACAAGCATACCTGAGGCTGGCCGAGTACGCTATAGCAGCTTCGGGCAGATCAGAGCTTACGCATAAAAATTACCGGCTTTTCGCTGACAACTGGGGGCGACGATTGACAACTATTACACGAGGATGAGCAAGAGCTGGCACAGGATTTTTGCGCATGCTCAAAACGCGTCGCCAAGCGTGGATGATGGTCTGCCAATTTCGCGCCTATCCGCCGCCGCCATGAGGAAGGCATCCACTTCAACAACAAGTAGATGGCGGCAGTAAATAAAATCAGGAAGGTAATGAAAGTCTGCATGATCAGTGACGCATGAAAAAACTGGCTGTCTCAAAGGTGATGAACGAGGCGAAGTAGGCCAGTCCGAACAAATACGCCGCCATCATCAAAGGGTAGCGCAAGGTATTGGTCTCACGCTTAACGACGCTGAGCGTCGCAATGCACTGCGGAGCAAATACATACCAAGCCAGCAGCGATAAGGCGGTTGGTAAACTCCATGATTGCGCGATCAAGGGTTCGAGCGAGCGGGTCAAGTCGTCGCCCGATTGTGACAGTGCATACACGGTGCCGAGTGCCGCAACAGCCACTTCGCGCGCTGCCAAACCTGGCACCAAGGCGATACAAATCTGCCAATTGAAACCGATGGGAGCAAACACCACCTCCAGCATACGCCCGAGGTAGCCGGCAATGCTGTAGTAAATCGGTGGCTGGGTGGCATGCTCAGGCGCACCCGGGAAACTGCTCAAAAACCACAGCAAGACCATCAGCGCTAAAATAATTGTGCCTACCCGAGTAGTGAAAATTTTCGCGCGCTCATACAAACCCATAGCCAAGTTGCGCGAATTAGGCCAGCGGTAATCGGGCAATTCCAACATCAAAGGATGTTGCTGGCTCAGGCCCCATTTTTTCTTGAACACCAAGGCCACCAGCATCGCCGACGCAATACCGGCCAAGTATAAAATAAACAAAACCAAGCCCTGCAGGCTGATGATGCCGAACACCGAGCGTTCCGGTATGAAGGCGGCAATGATCAATGCATACACTGGCAAGCGTGCTGAACATGTCATCAGCGGCGCGATCATGATCGTGACGAGGCGATCGCGCGGATCTTGTATGGTGCGGGTTGCCATGATGCCGGGAATGGCGCAAGCGAAACTCGATAGCAAAGGAATGAAGGCGCGTCCGGATAAACCGACTTTACCCATAATTCTATCGAGCAAAAACGCCGCGCGGGGCAGGTAGCCCGAGTCTTCCATCACCAAGATGAAGAAGAATAAAATCACAATTTGCGGCAAGAATACCAACACGCTGCCAGCCCCACCGACTACACCTTTGACTAATAATCCTTGCAGCATGCCATCCGGCACGACGGTCTCGAGCACGCTGCCCAAATGATCCATGCTGTCCTTGATGAACGCCATCGGCCACTGGGCCCAGGCAAACACGGCTTGAAATACTAAAAACATCAAGGCAGCGAAGATCACTGGCCCACACAGGGGATGCAAGATCCAGCGATCAATGCGATAACTGAGTGGTAATTCCAGCCTCGCATTGTCTTCCCCACCTTGGACGCAAGCTTGCAGTATCGTATTGGCTGCTGCCTGTATCGCTTCTGGCGTCGCGCGCTCTTGCTGGGCAATCGTCGTGGCGTTGGGCAAGCTGCGCGCCAGCGTTTCCAAGCTGACTTGCAAGGCCTCCAGTCCGTGAAATTCAACGGCAATCGTTTCCACCACCGGCACACCGAGGTGCTGTTGCAAAGCTTGAATATCGATCTTGATATTGCGTTTTTTTGCAACGTCCATCATGTTGACGGCCAACACCAGCGGCAAGCCCAGACTTTTTAATTCCAAAGCCAAGCGCAGACCGCGCTTGAGATTGGTCGCATCGACCACGCACAGCACCGCATCCGGCAAGGCTTCGCCGGCACGCAAGCCACGGATAACTTCCTCGGTAATTTTTTCATCCGGGGTAATCGCGTGCATGCTGTAGGTGCCAGGTAAATCGAGTACCTGCCATTCCCGACCATTACTGGCCGTAAATTTGCCAAGCTTGCGCTCTATCGTCACGCCGGCATAGTTGGCGACCTTTTGACGCGCACCGGTCAAGCGATTGAAGAGGGCTGTTTTGCCGCAATTGGGATTGCCTACCAAGGCGATGCGTGGTGAAAACAGGCTGGCATTGCTCATATTACTTATGTTGCTCATTTAAGCCGTCCGCGGTTTGGTGACAGCAATCAGGGCGGCTTCGAATTGCCTTAATGCAAATGTTGACTGCCCGATACGCACGGCCAGCGGTTCGCCACCGAAATAGCCTTTATGTAAGACCTTCACGGTCTCGCCACGAACAAAACCGAGCTCCTTCAAGCGCCGCGCGATATCGCGCATGGAACTCGAGGTATCGGCCTGGGTATGTTCAACATCGTCAACCAGCGCTGTTTCGCCGATTTGCAGGCGATCGAGCGTGGTGGTCGTTGTTGCATCAATTGGAAAACTACTCATGAATCATATCTTTTAATCAAGGTTGAAGCGCTAAATGATAATGAGAATATATATCAATATCAGTTAGCATTCAATTGTTATACACGGTTTTATTGATCTGCATCCAGTTCAAGCGCCCGAACAGAGGATAAAGTATTGCTATTAGTATAATTGTCTGTGCCGTCACCCTAGCTTATCTTCCTGAGGATTGCAGATAGTATTTTCTAAAAGATCACACTACAATGCTGGGAGCCTGTAGGACTTAGGGAATCGAAGCGATTGTGCAGCCGATTACTCCTAATTCCGGCAGACTCCTAGAGCTTACTCATCAGGAAATTTAATGCCTAAAATCCAAGCCCCAGTCGAGCAGTTGCAAGAGCTGATATGTGCAAAAGCCTATATGTCGGAGGTGCTTGATCATGCTGTGCTCAAGCAAATGGGGGTGTTTTTGCTCAAGAATGCTTTGCCGGCCACGCTCATTGAGCCTTACCTCGCCTCGTATCTGTCAGAAATCAAGCAGGGTGGATTGACTAAGACGGCGCACCATTTGACTGAGGTGAAGATAGGTGCCGGGCAATTTCTGAACCAGATATTACGCGAACCGGCGTTTATCCATATTGCCGGCCAATTTTTTAATGGGCAAGTCGGTGCCGACTTCCTGCGCGTGGTTAAAAAAGATGAGCGTGACTATGCCGCCGTATTTTTGCATCAAGATTGTTGCTATCAAATTGGCAGCTTGGAGCGTTATTCTTTATTCATTGCACTGACCGACTGCGGCCCCGAGAATGGTGGCCTGCGGGTTTACCCGGGCACGCATCACTATGGTTCTTTGGGGGATGCCGGAGAAATTGCCGACATTCTGCCGCCTGGCTATCCTTCGCTTGCCGCAGAACTGGCAGCCGGGGATATCTTGATTATGAACTCGGCCATATGGCACCAATCGCCCGAGAATGTCAGTCGAAAAAACCGCATCTATTTGGAAGTGCATCTGCAGCACATTGATGAGCCGACCACCGTAATGGAAATTTGCGGTGTCAGACAATCGCCGTGGCGCTTAGCCATGAGTCCGGATGAGATCTTCGCCAATTCGAGAACGCAAAGACTGCGTGCTCTGTATCAACAAATCGACCAACTCAGCCCTAAACTTAGCGAGCAATAAATACTATGTCACTGCCATCAGAATTTGATAACACTTATTTTCCTCTGCATCGCCAATTCATCAATGCGTATATCGATGAGAGCAAAGCCATCATCGAACAATTTCAATCGACCGCTGAGTGGTTGGAAATCGGCCCGCAAAAACAAAGCCACATTCGTTCGGTCTATGCAGATAAGAGCATTTTATCGCTCGATATCGATGATACCTATACGCCAGATGTCATTGCTGATCTGACGATCACCAATCCCGGCTTGGCGAGCGGGCGCTTCGCCGGCATTTTTTGCATGGAAGTGCTGGAGCATGTGGTCGACCCCTTCGCGGCCGTCAGTGAGATCGCGCGGATACTCGAAGACGGTGGTTTTGTCGTCGTTTCCACTCCGCTCAACGCGCGCATACATGGTCCGGTTCCCGATTGCTGGCGTTTCACTGAATTTGGACTGAAGGTCTTGTTCCGCAATTTTGATATTATCGACTTTAAAAAGCTCGATACGCCGGATCGCAATTTATTTCCACTGCATTACGCCCTGATTGCGCGTAAAAATACGCAGAAAAATATCGATGCTCGAACAATGCAGTTTTCTTATATCGATTAAATTTGCGTGCTCTCGGGCATATTGGTCGCGGCGGTCGGCGCCTCGACCGGTTTGATCAGCGCCAGCAGTGCGCTCTGTTGATCTTCAATCATGCGGCTTTGTTGCGCCAATTGCGCGCTCAGTAAATCCTTCACTTCCTCTGCCGCACGCCGCCCGAGTTGCTCCTCACGCTGCGAGAACTGGCAGTGCTCGAGCATGCTGCGCAGCGTCTCTTTGGTCAGCAGCAACTCACGCATTTGCTCGGCGCTTCGCTGCTTCTCCACCTCAGTCACTTCCAAGGCGGCCGCTTGCGCCGCATTCTCACTGAGTAAGTCGGTATTGCTCGCTTGCTGCTGCCCTAGCATGGCTTCGAGTCGAGTCGCACGACTTTGTGCCTGCATGAATTGGCTGCGGCCGTGTTCCAGCTCCGCATCGGCTTGCCGGATCCGGCTCTCATAGCTGTGTCTGTCGGCCGTGCGCTGCTGGCCGCTGGCTTGCTGAAAGTGTTCAAATTGAGCTTGTGCCGTTTGTAATTGTTGCTGCAAGCTTGCTATCTGCGCCTGTCCATCTTCCCAGCGGGCCGTCAAGCTGGTGCGTTCGGCGAGAACGTCACGCCATTGCTGGGTCAAGCTTCGCACCTCATCCTCAAGATCTTTGATACGCCCATTAGCTAGTGATAATTCAGCTTGTAAGCGCGCCGACTGCGTCGTCAAGCTGCCGATTTCCGCACGCTGTTGCGCCGCCAAGCGCTCTGCCACCAAACAAAATTGCTCATGTATCTCTTGCTGTTTAGCTAATTGCTCTGTGCATTCCGCTTGCAGTAATTCGTGTACGTTGCGCAGCGCCCCGAGCAGGGTGGGGGGTAAGCCTGCTTCATCTTGTGAGCGGTGGTTTTGTCGCTCTTGCTTCCATTGTTTTAGTAGCGGGGCAATGGTGCTTTTGCTGCCGGTATTGCCGAGCGCGGCGCGCACCAAATCCACCGTTGGTGCCTTGCCTTGCTGCTCGATTTGCAGGGCTGCTTTGTTGATATCTGAATAATCAATTCCTGGTCGCGCCATTTTTTTTCCTGATTTTGTAACGTATTTGTATTACGTAATATTATCTTATTTAATGAAATAATAAAAAGAAACTTTTCCTTTTTTTTAACATGCGATAAGATATATTATCGCGTGTGATAAGCAGCAATTTTTGCACATTCCATATGCCTCGCCAGCACCATTACACCAGAAAGCTTTTCGCACCATGTTGAAAAAAAATGCGCTGATTTCACCGGAGACGCAAAATGCGCCGAGCGACTTAGCCAGCGTAGCGGCATTGCAAGCGCAATTTTTAAGCGCCGCCACCGCTGACAATACCCGTCGCGCGTATCGCTCAGCCGTGCGGCATTTTTTAAACTGGGGGGCCAGCTTGCCGGCCGATGAGGCGAGCCTGACCCGCTATCTGATCGCGCACGCTCAAACACTCAATCCGCGCACCCTGAGTTTGAAAATAACCGCGCTCTCTCAATGGCATAAACAACAAGGTTTTCTCGACCCATGCGCCGCGCCACAGGTGCGCAAAATCCTCACCGGCATCATGCGCATCCACGGCAAGCCAAAAAAGAAAGCGCGCGCCTTGATGATCGAAGACTTGGAAGTCATCGTCGCCATGCTCACTCCGAGTGAACAATTAAGCGACCAACGCGATAACGCCTTGTTGCAAATTGGCTACTTTGGCGGACTGCGGCGCTCCGAGCTCGTCGCCTTGCAATTTGAAGATATCAAGTGGGAACGAGAGGGCATCACAATCACGCTGGCGCGCTCGAAGACCGACCAACTTGGTGTCGGTATCCAAAAGGCGATACCGTCCAGTGACGGCCTGTGCTGCCCGGCGCGCGCACTGCAGGTCTGGTCCGGTGCTGCCGGTATCGTCAGCGGGCCTGTGTTTCGGCGCATCGATCAATGGGGCAGGGTGGGGCAGGCAGCCTTACATGCGGCCAGCATCAACGCCATTTTAACAACAGCGGCGAGTCGCGCCGGCTTGGCCGAAGTGGGCAGCCTGAGCAGTCACAGCCTGCGTCGCGGCATGGCCACCAGCGCCCACCGCGCCGGGGCGACTTTCCGTGCTATCAAACGGCAAGGCGGGTGGCGTTTTGACGGCACCGTGCATGGCTATATCGAAGAGGCCGACCAATTTAAAGAAAACGCCTTAACTAAGCTGCTGGGTCGAAAGCAGTGATTGTTAAATTTCTTTAGCGAAATGTATTAATAGATATTTTATTGCCTCAAGAAAACATCTATAGTCCTAGCACAGAGACATACTTACTTACAATTTATCAAAGCTTATTGCTGCGTGGAGACATGTCTTGGCTTATGATGTGATGCAATGCGCAAGTTTTGTTATTGGACGTTCAAGCCGTGTCCATCGATACTGTTGATGTGACAATATTTGATGAAATTTTGCCATTCCATTGTTTTTAATGTTCTAGTGCTTTAGTACAATTACGCTAAGGGCTGCAACATCATAGAATCAAAGAGTGTCATCTCTATGGTGCTCAGATAATAAAAATGTTCTATGGCCATTGTTCAACACATCATTCCCCACTGGGGCGCGGAGAAACTGTAATGCAAGCTAAATCAGATCAAGCAGTCGCTTACCGATCGTCCGGCTTTACCCTGATTGAACTGATGATCGTGGTCGCCATCGTCGCGATCTTGTCTGCCATTGCCATCCCCAACTATACCGATTTTCTGTTGCGCGGAAAAATCGTCGAGGCGACTAACAGTCTGAGTTCCGTGCGCGCTTCGATGGAACAGTATTACCAAGATAATCGCACCTATCTCAATGTCGGCACTACCATTATCTCCCCCTGCAACAGCCTGCCGACTTTGAAATATTTTGCCTTAACCTGTCAACCCTTGACCGCCACGACCTACACCATTCGAGCCGCCGGCGTGGCCGCTACCTCGACCGCCAATTTCAGCTACTCGGTGACCAATGCAAATGTACAGAGTTCCAGCACCGGCGCAGTCTGGGGCAGCACCACCGGCACCACCTGTTGGCTGATGAAAAAGGGTGCCACATGCTGAGAGCGGCTAAGCTGCGCGGCTTCACGATCATTGAAGTCTTGATCACAGTATCGCTGATGTCGATACTGATGTTTCTTGGCCAATCGGTATTTACTACTTGGACCGCCAATGCCAAAGCGCGCAGCCTGGCAGAAGCCATACAAAATGGCGTGCGCGCGGCGCAAGCCGAAGCCGTCAGGCGCAATCGCCAAGTCGCTTTCGTCCTGACAAATGCCGCTCCGGCTGCCAATGTGGCGGCGGTAGCCAATGGCCGTAACTGGTATATTCAAGTGCTGCCGATTGTGGCCGGTGAAACGGTGAATACGCCTTACGTGCAAGGTTCCTCGACGGGCTCACTGACTGCCGGCATGAGTGTCACCGGGCCGGCACTGATTTGCTTCAATTCTCAAGGACGCATCACGACAAACAGTGCTGCCGCGGTGACCACCGCTTTCGGTATGACGTGCGCGGCCACCACAGCCAATTATGCCGTTACCAGCACAAGCGCCAACGTCACCGACCGCACGTTTAATGTTCAAGTGGCTATGGGGGGGAAAGTGCGCATGTGCGATGCCAGTCGCACTCTCTCGACCACCAATCCGGACGGGTGTTGAGATGACTATGCTCAAGATCGCAAGCAAAAAACAACAGGGCATGCTGCTTATCGAAGTCTTGGTGTCACTGGTGATTTTTTCCGTTGCCGTGCTGGGCTTGATCGGCTTGCAAGCCGTGGCTACCAAAACATCCTACGATGCCGAAGACCGCAATCGCGCATCCGTCTTGGCCAATGAAATTATTACTGCCATGTGGACGCAAAACACCAGCTCGCTGCCAACGGCAATCGTTACGGCCTGGCAAACTCAAGTAGCCAACAATGCCGCCACCGGCTTGCCCTCCGGCACAGGTGCCATCAGCGCACCGGACGCCAATAATGTCGTCACCGTTACGATTACCTGGAGTTCACCTAACCGTAAACCCGGCGATCCTGCCAGCCAGTACATTACCCAGCTCAATGCCTTGCCATGATTAAGCTTATACGCAATAGAAAATCCGCTAACGGCTTCTCCTTGGTCGAGCTGATGGTGGTGATCGTGCTGGTTTTGATGATGTCACTGGCGATTTTCGGCATTTTATCGACCAGCGAAGGAAAAAAGCGCACTTTAACGTCGGTCAATGACATCAATCAAGCCGGCAACTATGCCATGTATCAGTTGGAAAAATCCTTACGTGCTGCCGGTTCCGGAATTTCACAAAATTACCAAACCGTGTTCGGCTGCCCATTGCGCGCCGCCTTGTCGGGCAATCAAATTTTGCCGTTCACCGGCACCATGGCCGCACCGTTTGCGGCACTCAACACCGCTTTGACCGGTAATTTCAGACTCGCGCCCTTGATCATCGCTAAAGATGCCACGACACCGAACATGAGTGGCAGCAAATCGGACGTGATCATCATGATGTCGGGCACTGCTGGCTATGGCGAAGTGCCGACCGCCTTCAATAGTATTCCTGTGTCTAATAATTTAAGCTTGATCAATACCGTCGCATTCAATGCCAATGACCTCATACTATTGATGGACCAAAGTGCCGGTACACCATGTTTTCTCTCGCAAGTCGATGCCGCCTTCACTACGGCAGTCGGTGTGACGACTTTACCTATGGCCGGCAGTTTTTATTCCGATACGATAGCCGGCAACTCAATTTCCAGCTTGCCCGGCACGGCTATCGCTATGAACTTGGGCAATGCCACCGGTAATCTGCCGAACTTCCAAATGTTTGGTGTTGGCAATAATAACACTTTATTTCAATACGATTTATTACAAGGCGGGACCTTGAATACACCATTGGCGATTGCCGATGGTATTTTTGAAATGCATGCTTTGTATGGCGTTGCCTCTGCCGCTGGTGGCGGCCTTCTTGATACTTGGGTAGATCCGGCAGCCGCCGGCTTCGATTATCTGACTTTGGAAAACGGCAGTGCCCCAAGTACCAAGACCTTGGTCACGATTAAAGCGATACGCGTAGGCTTCATCACGCGCACTTCACTGCCGGAAAAAGCCAGCACACCGCCGGCCACGACTGGCCCGATTAAGCTGTTTTCTGATCTTGGCCCGACAGTCACCTACACCCGCACGCTCACTGCTGCCGAACAGAATTACCGCTACCGTACCGTTGAGTTGACGATACCCTTACGTAACTCTTTATTTCTGAACTGAGCCATGAATCACGTCACCCCTCATTTTGGCACACAGGTCATGGCCCGCGGCAGCATGGTGCGGCAGCGCGGGATCATTTTATTCGTCACCTTGATTGCACTGGTGATACTGATGATCAGCGGCATAGCCTTGGTGCGTTCGTTCGATACGAGCTTATTGTTAGCCGGTAATTTGGCCTTCAAGCGCGATTTAATCAACCAAGGTGAGCGGGGCATCGCCGCGGCGCGCACGGCACTGTTGGCCGGTGGTACCCTGGGCAGCGATACCTTGCGTCTGACCAGCTTGGCAAGCAGCAATTACTCGGCAACGATCTTAGCGTCGGATGCACGCGGTTTGCCGCTGATGCTCACCGACGACAGTTTGTGGACCATGACCGGCAGTGACATCGTCGACAACACCAGTGGCGTGACGATTCGTTACGTGATCGACCGCTTGTGCAATTTAAGCGGAAGCACCAGCACGGCCAACTGTGTACTCGGATCTACCTCCGCGCCGCAAGCGGCGAGCGCAAACATTCAACCTATTGTGCCAAGTGGCTCGGTGATTTATCGGGTCAGCATCCGTGTCAGCGGCCCGAGAAATACCCAAAGCTATATGCAGTCGACTTTATCCACTTTATAAGATGTCAGCATCTGTCCGCCGCCACGCAAAGGAATTCACCATGAAGCAGCCTGCATTATTGACACGTTTGCCGCAGATCTTGTTCGGCGCATTCGCGCTCTCTTCGCTGCTGACGCCGCTGGCAGCCCATGCCCAAGTCGCCTTGGGGGATCAGCCGCTGTTTACCTCGATCGCCGTGCCGGGCAACTTGCTGCTCTCGCTGTCGGTAGAATATCCGACGGCGCTGAGCTGGGCCTATCCCTACAATACCAATCCGTATAGCCCGGCGACCAATTATCTCGGTTATTTCGATCCCGCCAAATGCTACACCTATCAAGCTGTGGTGACGGCGCCGGAAACTCCGTATTTTCAATCTTATTCAGCGGCCACTAGCCACGCCTGCACCACCACCAGAACTGTCTCGCTGTGGAGTGGTAACTGGCTCAATTGGGCTGGCATGCAAACCATCGACACTTTCCGCTGGGCTTTGACGGGCGGTTTTCGCTCCACCGACACAGCCTCGACCACGGTACTCGAACGTGCTTGGGCTTCGGGGCAGGGTGGTTCGGGCGAAACACCGACCAAAACCATTCCTAAGTCGGGCAACCCGGCCAGCGATGTCTCGGGTGCGACGCCATTTACTTGGGCCAGCGTGACTTCGCGTGTCTGGGGCGCGGGCAATCAAATTTGGGTTTCGAATATCTCGGCCGGCTCGCTCGATAGCGTCAACGCCGCCGGTACCACGGCGTATTCCGGCCAAAGTTCACTCAGCACAACGAATCCGGCCAACACCAACGCGACCTATGCACTCAACGTGCGCGTGCGGGTGTGTGACACGACTGTCAATCTCGAAGCCAACTGTATCAGCTATGGCAACGGTGCCAAACCGGAAGGCTTGATGCAACAGTATGCGCAGAAGATGCGTTATGCCGCCTTCGGCTACCTCAATGACGGTTCTATTAACCGCGATGGCGGCGTTTTGCGCGCTAATATGAAATACATTGCGCCGACCCAGCCGGTACCGGGGGCACCGAGCATCAGCAACACCATGGCCGAGTGGAGTGCCACCGATGGCACTTTTATCGCTAATCCCAACCCGACGGATGCCACCAATTCTGCTGTTACCAAGAGTGGGGTCATGAATTACCTCAATCAATTCGGACAAGCGGCACATACCTATAAAATTTACGATCCGGTCAGCGAACTGTTTTACGCCGGCATACGCTATTTTAAAAATCTCGGCAATGTCACTGCCTACACCAGTGGTGCGACAGCGGCAATGATCGATGGCTTCCCTGTCATTACTGCATGGAATGACCCGATTTTGTACTCATGCCAGAAAAACTTCATCGTTGGTATTGGTGACGTCAATACCCATGCCGATGCAAACTTACCTGGAAGTACGCTGACCTCCAGTTATGAAAGGATCGCCGATAAGCCGGTCGACACCACGGTCAATGTGCAAACGGCGACCGCCATGGTTGGCACTTTGGAAGGCATTACGACGACCGCGTTGAGAGGCGATAACGCGACCAATTTCATCGCCGGCTTGGCCTATGATTCGCATGTCAAAGACATGCGTCCGAATGATTTCCCCAACAGCGACGGTACTACCCCGAAAACTTTAATACAGACCGTCTCGACCTACTGGATCGACGTGCTGGAAAATCAAAACTATTCGAATAATAATCAGTATTATCTGGCAGCGAAATACGGCGGCTTCATCATCCCCAGTGGGTTTCAGCCGTATGCAAGCAGCAATGCTAAAAACTTGCTGACGATAGGCGGCGGCACCACGCCCTTGACCACCACCATGTGGCATACCAATACCGATACCCTAGGCAGTAATAGTCGCCCGGATAACTACTTCAGTGGTGGTCAAGCCGATAAAATGGTTGCCGGATTAACTAACGCCTTTGCCAGTATCGCCAGTAATATTTCCGGCTCGACCACGGCGTTTTCGACTGTTTCCACCAAGCTGACCGCCGCCAATAATATCAGTTACGCGTCCGAATACAGCTCCTCTAACTGGACCGGCAATCTTTTGGCCAGCACGATTACCTACGACAGTTCCGGTAATGCCAGCAGTGTTACCAACTGGTTTGCACAGAGTTTGTTAACCTCAACGTCGACACGAAAAATTGTGACTTGCTGCACCACAGCCGGTGCCGCCTTTCCATTTCAAGCCAGTAATTTGTTGAATTCCAACCCGAGCAACTACGCGACCTTTGCCACGGTTCCCGGCGTGCCGACTGCCTCGCAATCGTCGCCTAATTATCTGGCTTATTTACGTGGCAGCCAAACTTTGGAAATCGGTCAAACCAATGGAGTTTACCGCACGCGTGCCGCATTGCTTGGCGATATAGTCGGCTCTAAGGTGGCAGCGGTCGGCCCACCTGATAGCGGCTTTTCAGAAAGTGCCAACCCTGGTTACAAAGCGTTCAAGACCTTGTATGCCAATCGCAAGACCGTTGCCTATGTTGGTGCCAATGACGGTATGTTGCATGCTTTCGATGGTTCGCTCGCCGGTGGCACGGAAATGTTTGCGTATATTCCCAGCTTTCTTTACGGTAGCAGTACCAGCGCACCGCTCACTGGCTTGGCGTCGCTCGGCAGCAGCAGCTTCGTCCATCATTATTTCGTCGATGGTTTACAACAAGCCTTTGATATCGATCTCAATGCCACTTACCAAAGCAGCGACAGCAGCGCGGCGTGGAGTTCGGTACTCATAGGCGGACTGGGCAAGGGCGGCAAAGGCTATTATGCGATCGATGTTACCGATCCTGCCAGTTGGACCACTGAAACCGTACTTTCTGGTAAAGTATTGTGGGAATTTACCGATAGCCGCATGGGCTATTCGTATGGCCCGCCGGTGGTGGTGAAAACCAAGAAATACGGCTGGACCGTGATCTTCACCTCGGGCTATAACAACAGCGATGGCAATGGCTACCTGTTTTTCGTCAACCCCAAAACCGGCGTATTGCTCGAAGCCGTCGCCACCGGCACCGGCAGTGCCACTAACCAAACTGGCCTGACCTATGCGACGGCCTTCGTTAATAATTTCAGTGACAGCACGGCCGATGCGATCTACGCCGGCGATTTGCTGGGCAATGTATGGCGTGTTGACCTGACCACCAGCACGGGCACCTATGCGGCACCGACTCAACTTGCCGTACTCAAGGATAGCAGAGGTAATGTACAACCGGTAACGACGCGCCCCTTGATTGAAGTTCAACCGGGTGCCTTCAAGCGCTATGTCTTGATCGGCACCGGGCGTTTGCTGGCAAGCCAAGATATTGCCAGCCCGAATATCCAAAGCTTTTATGCCATCGCTGATGGTAACGCCACGAAATTTTACACGACGACCACCTTACCAAGCGGTGTAGTTTTCCCGATTCAACGCAGTAATATGGTGGCCAATACCAATCTGTTAAGCGGCATAGGCACGGCACCGGCGAATCCTATGGGCTGGTACTATGACCTCGGTGTCAGCAGCGGTAACGGCGTGGCCGAACGCATTATTATCAACCCTACCAGCACCAATGGCTTCGTGGCATTTGCTTCGACCACGCCGAACGGCGATGTCTGTAACCCATCCGGTACCGGCGCAGTCTATGCAGTCAATTTCGCGACCGGCATCACTGCCTTGGTCGATGCGACCGGACGCTCAGTCGTGTCAGTGGCCTCATCGGTGATCAGTAACATTCAGTTTTACAATGTTGCCGGCCATCTGAGGCTGCAAATCGGCACTCAGAGTGTCGGCAACGGTTCCGGCTTACCAGCACCAACCACGGTGCAATCTGTTACGGAAGCACCGGTTAATTTTAGATCAGTCAACTGGCGTGAATTACCAACTGCGGATTGATCGCTACCTGCATGTGTAGTCTGTTTCGATATCAAAAACCCGGCAATTTTGTGTGCCTGACAAAATTGCCGCGTCTGAACAGCCGACTGCTGGCATGTGTCCTTACCCTGGCAGTGCACGCTGGTGTGATTATTTGTGCGCTCGACGCCAAGCTAACGGATCAGCCTACGCGCGAAAATCTGTCGGCCCGTCCCATGACCGTGTATGTTGGCTTTGGCAATGCCCGACCAGCCAAGCTGAGTACGCTTAATAATGCGCCAACAGCTTTGCCACAGCCGCCGCAGCCTGGTCTTAGCCATCGTGGTGCCGGAGAACTCGGCGCAGCCGTACCGATGTTCCTCACCAAACCAAGGGCAGTCGGGGGCAATGAGCAAGCCTTGGCCTCATTTTTACCGTCGAATCAAATGGATTGGTCGGCCATGCCGGTGTCAGAACCGGATTTCGCGGCGCTCACCGATCTGGTCGACTCACCATCGCCCTTGAAGGCGCGCATCTATGTCGATCAGAATGGTCAAGTCATAC
Source organism: Undibacterium sp. 5I2 (assembly GCF_035019605.1). Classification (NCBI taxonomy): domain Bacteria; kingdom Pseudomonadati; phylum Pseudomonadota; class Betaproteobacteria; order Burkholderiales; family Oxalobacteraceae; genus Undibacterium; species Undibacterium sp. 5I2. The sequence continues at coordinate 104,014 of NZ_JASJVS010000007.1, forward strand.
GCGTGCTGTTTTTACGCACCAACGGCTTGCGGCCGGGCAGTCTTGATCAGATCGAGGGGATATTGAAAGCCACGCGCTTCATTCCAGCTCGCCTCAACGGCAAGGACAGTGCCTCTTACCTCGACTTGGAATTGCATGTGGCTGAAGTGGAGGGCAGTGGGCTACCTTGAACATCCTTGGTCGGTTTGAAACAAAGCGACTGCATTTTTCGGAAAGCTTGGCCTAGGATCGGTATTTTCAGAAAATTCTTACAGAAATAACTTACTGAACTTTTTTCGGCCCAGCTATGATGAAGCCACAGGGGGAGCGACATCACAGAGAGGAGTTTCAATATGAAGCAACTACCCGAACACCGTCGGCTTGAGTTTCAACGCATCTTGGAAAATCTAGGACTGGGGCATGCCAGTTTGTACATTGATGCAGACGAATTGGACCGACAAGAAGCGATCGACACCAATGTACTCACTTCACTGCAAGCCTTTGAGCTAATCGTGCCATCGCTGTGGGACCCGGCCATGGATGCCGCCGACAACAGCGACGATACCTTATACAAAGTGGTGCGCTCGTATCCCAGTGCTTTCGGCCTCGACGACGAGCCGAGTACCGAGCAAGTGCGCTCGGCCATCATCACCATGCTCAGAGACAGCGCCGATCTGACTTTCTCTTTGGTCTATCTGGCCGACGATGACAACGAAGCGGCCCACTTGTATTGGCCGGAGTACGGTGAAACCTTGCAAGATTACTGGGTGTGGCTGGTACGTGGCAGCGAATTGCCGCATGGTCCAACTTGGGCATTAATCGACCGACAACAAACCGACGGCGCGTATCACTACGGTTACTGGTAAGGATAAACGGCGTGCACTGTTGCCATGCAATTTATCCCCTTGCGCGTGGCAATGTGTGACCAACTCCGAATCAACAGCTTACGTAAGATGCTTAATTTCATCCAAGTGATCGCCATTTTCAGCATCTTTTGCCCCCTGTGTAGGTACACCTTCAATTTCGCATAATTTATATTATGTTAAACGACGACCCAAGTTGTAGATGTTCATAATTGCTTTGATTGGCTGTATTGAGCGCCCCCTCTGGAAACGAATATCTAAAGTCCTCCCTGTTCATAACTGAAAAGAAAGCTTATTTATAGATCTAGCCCTTTTGTTACGGTTTAAACCCTAGTATCCTAGCGGCTTTGCGCTGCTGGGTCACAAGTTGCCATACATCGTTCAAACCGTTCGTTTCGAATCTGGAGAGCAAATGCCTCTCCTTTGTTGGTCGGACTCCGCGCAACCAGTTTTACTTCCTTTGATTTACTTGATGCTGCGCCGGCGTCATAAATCTGTAAACACGATCCGCCGCGACGTTTCAGTTCTTAAATGGCTATACGAATGGGCAGAAATGTCGCTTGGCTTAAATATTGATGCCCAAATTTTTGCAGGCCGCATTGAAAAAATCTCAGGACACCTCGACCAATTTGCCTATTGGCTTAGGTCAGGCCGTGTTGCCCTAAATGTTGTCGGCCGAATTGGCCGGTCCGAGCCTGCAGATTGGCTACATCCAAGAACTTATAACGAATACCTTGCAAGCCTCAGGCACTTCCTTTTGTGGGCTGCTGAAAGATACCCGAGTCAGTCAGAAACAGAATCGAGCTTGCGTCAGCAAATAGCCGACATCAAAAATAAAATCCACTGGAAATTTGAAGCCTTGACCTTGGGTGGTAAGACTGAAGTCGATGTCAAAGGCCTTGACTCTAGCCAAGTCGAGCGAGTCAAATCATTAATGTTTTTTAATGCCCCAGGCAATCCATTCCGCAATACCGCCAGGCTTCGCAACTGGATTGTCGTCAACGTTCTGCTCGAAACAGGCATGCGCCGCGGCGAGCTCTTGAAGCTGAAAACTACGGACCTTCACGAGATCGATGGAAAATTCTATTTGGTGATACGGCGCGAACCCGATGACCCGACCGACAGTCGAGCAGTTCAGCCAGCACAAAAAACTCTTTCGCGCACTGTCAGTATTAGTACGGCACTATTTTCCGATATCGAGCAGTACATATTGACTGCGCGCCGGCCGACCAGAAACAAGCGCCGCATAGTGCTCAAACATCAGTTCCTACTAACATCTGAGCGTGGAACACCACTTTCCTTGTCGGCAGTGAACTATTTATTTGATGTAGTGCATGCCCATCTATTTCGGCAGTCAGATGTTCCTTTCCACCCGCACATCCTCAGAAATACGTTCTGCAATAACTATTTGGAATGGCGCGTGGACGACAACGGTGCGGTTCTTGACTCCGCTCTGGATGAGCTCAGACAAATCTGCGGTTGGAATTTGACCTCCAAAATGCCATTACGCTATGCCGCGAAATGGATATCCGCGCAAGCGAATGAACACAATCGGCGACGGATTAATGCAGTGTGGAATGAGATAAATCGAAAGGATCAATTTTGAAACAGCGTTTCTTTGATTTTGACAATTCACATGAAACGGAATCTCTCCCGACTGAACAGATGGCACCTAATGCTGGGCCAAAAGTTCCGAGCCGAGTGCGTATTCGAACACGTTATCACGAAGATGAAATTTTTGTAGAGACCAGCGGCGATATCTGGCAGCACAGCAGATATTGCTCTATCAAGTGGCGGAAATGTCAGTTTGATGGCCCCCTATTGGCGGTCTTCCGGCACTTTATCTGGTACCGCTTGTCGTCCTGTTCACCTAAGACTGCCGAAAGTGATTTTATTAACGTCGTTTCAATACAGGATTTCATCAACAAGTATTCTTTTCCTTGGTCCCTTTCCGCAGCTAAGGAAATTTTGACCCTGTGCACATCCAATAGATCTGCATTTTTCAGCTTTCGTCTTTTCTATCGCTGGTCGGCTTTAAAGGGCATACCAGGATTTTCGTCTGAAATCGCGTCATCGCTTGATGATCTTGCTAGCCCCTACTTTGATCCCTATTTGTCCGTAAAGTCGAGAAGCCAAGTCCTTACTCCAACCGAGGAAATTTTGCTGCTTCGCGCGATAGACGAGCTCGGCACGGATGATGATTATTTTTCATTTCAAGACAACGTTATTTCCCATCTTAGCTGGGAATTGGGATGCAGGCCCGAACAAATCGCCGGCATTGAACATGGCCACTACTCTGAAACTGTTGGACCAAATGGGTCTACGTACTACGATCTCAAAATCATTCGATTAAAACAAGGCAATTACTCTTCAAGTTATCGAAAGCGAGTAATTTCGGAACGTGTCGCCTTGAAAATAAAAAAACTGATTCTTCTAAAAGAGGCCTACTGGCAAAAGACGAGTCAACCCGAAACTCCCCTATTCCTAACAATGGCTGGCCGCCGCATCAAAACTGATACCGTGCGACTCGCTATTGCTGGTACTTTTGAATACGCTGTTGCGAAAAGCGGAACGAGCACCCTTCTACGCCATAACATGGCCCAAAAACTCGCTGATCAAGGTACTCCTGGGGACCTCATTTCAGACCTACTTGACCATACGACGAAGATAGCTGCGCGGCATTATGTGGCTGCGACGCCTGAGATAGGTCGCATAAAAACACGGGCGCTAGGGAAAAATGAAACATACAAAGAATTGATGGGTTTAATGACGGGCACCCCGATCAACAGTAAAGATGTAAAAGATGGCCACGCTGTAGTTAAAGGCGTCGTCGCCACTAGATATATAGGAAATATAGGCGCCTGCGGCCTCGATACGGACACACATTGCGACAAGAACCCAATCTACTCTTGCTATAGCTGCAGAAAATTTCATCCTTTCATTAATGGTGATCACGATGAGGTAGTGTCAGCTGTAATGGTCTAATGTTTACGGACACCTCAATAGGAGGAATAATTACCTAAACGAGGAAAATAAAGATGACTGGGAATAAAAAATACGAAGCTACTTTTAAACTTGAAGTGGCCCGGATGGTGCTGGATCAAGGCGTAGCGGTTGCTAAAATCGTGAAAGATATGGGTATTGGAGAAACCGCCGTGCGGCGCTGGGTTGAACAATATCGCGCTGAACAAGGTGGCCAGGCTGGCATAGGGAAACCACTGTCTGCCGAGCTGCAACGGATTCGCCAACTCGAACAAGAAAACCGTCTACTGCGTTCGGACAATGACCTGTTAAAAAAAGCATCGGCCTTCTTTGCACGCGAAATGAAATGATCTACGAGTTAGTCGATCATTGGCAAACGAAGGCCTCGGTAGCACAACTGTGTCGTCTCTTGGGAGCGAGCCGGTCTGGCTACTACGCAGCAAAAGCAAAGACAAAAATGACC